>CALXZX010000026.1 GCA_944393375.1 uncultured Clostridia bacterium
AATATTGCTTAAAAATTGCACTTTATTGGTAAATTGCACTTACTTTTTCGAAATTGCATTTAACTTTTCAATTGACCTAAAATTTGCTATTACATCAATTTTCCAAATATGGTATAATATATAAGTACATAAACGTGTAGCTTTAATGGCGTAAATCCAGTTTAGTTACACGTTACTTTTTTGGCTTGTAAAGAACAACTATAACGACACCAAAATTGAAATTATAGTTCTTGCAGAGCAACATGATTATATGAAAGGAGGAATTTATATGCCAACAAATAAAAAGAAAGGTCTTATTTTTGGAATTAGTATGTGTTTCATTATGGTATTTTTTATGGGACTTTTAAATATTTCTATTCATTTAGGTGGATTCAACTTAAATTCTATAAAAACTGCTATTATTGCTTTTCCTGTAACCTTTATCATTGCCTTTATTTTAGAAAATGTAGTTATTGGAAAAATCAATCATATATTATTAGAAAAATTTGTTGATAAATCTGATAGTAAAAATGCATACATTCTTTTTAATTGTTTCTTTATTGTTACCTTAATGTCTTTGGTTATGACAATTATTGGTGGATTTTTAGGTGGAGATAATGCTCAAACAATTTTTAGTGAATTCTTTATTAGATGGCCTAGAAACTTCTGTGCAGCATTTTTCTTAAATATTCTAGTTGCTGGTCCTATTAGTAGAGCAATTTTAAGAGCAATTCAATCTAAAAATGACGCAGTAGATAATTCTGTTTTAGCTAATCAAAATAATGATTAGTCATTCTATATTTCAAAAAAATACACTATATGTTTTTTTATAATATAGTGTATTTTATATTTTTTATCTATTATTTTCTAAAATTTTATCTGCCATTTCTTCCATCTGTGATATATTTTCATCACTCATTGTTGATTTTATAGTTATCATAGGTTCTATAATATTCATATTTTTCATTTCTTCTAAAGTCCCCTTCATACATTTTCCAGCTGAAGGTGCCCATGAACCATTTTCTATAATTCCTACTGTTCTATTTTGATAATTTCTTTCTTTTAAATGGTCTAAAAATTGTTTCATTGGTGGAAATAGTCCTGCATTATAACTAGAAGATGCCACAACTAAATGTGAATATCTAAATGCATCTTCCACTGCTTCTGCCCAATCTTCTTTTGTTAAATCTGCTAATACGACTTTTTTTGCACCTTTTTCTTTTAAAATTTCTGCTAATTTTTGAGCAGCTTTTAAAGTGTTTCCATAGATAGAGCTACAAGCAATATAGATTCCTTCTTCTTCTGGCTTATAACTACTCCATGTATTATATTTGTCAATATAATATCCTAAATTTTCTTTTAAGATTGGTCCATGTAAAGGACAAATCATTTGAATATCTAAGTTTGCTGCCTTTTTTAATAAAGCTTGTACTTGCATTCCATATTTTCCGACAATTCCAAAATAATATCTTCTTGCTTCACAATCCCATTCTTCATCCACATCTAATGCTCCGAATTTTCCAAAGCCATCTGCTGAAAACAAGATTTTTTCTGTTTGCTCATAAGTTACCATCACTTCTGGCCAATGTACCATTGGTGCCATGAAAAATTGTAACTTATGTTTTCCAATATCTAATACATCACCTTCCATAACAACAAATTTTCTATTAGAAAAATCAATTTCTTTAAAGAAATTTGCAAGCATATTAAAAGTAAGCTGATTTCCAACAATTTTCATTTCTGGATATTTTTTTGCAATTACTCCTATATTATATGCATGGTCTGGCTCCATATGAGAAACAATCAAATAATCTGGTTTTTCTCCATCTAAAGCTTTTTCTAAATTTTCTAGCCACGTATCTGTTAATTTTTCGTCTATTGTATCTAATACAACATTTTTTTCATCTTTTATTAAGTAAGAATTATAACTCATTCCATTTTCTAATGCATATTGGCTTTCAAATATTTTAATGTTTTTATCACTTGCTCCGATATGGATAATATCTTTTGAAATTGTCATATCACTCATAATTTTCCTCCTATTATTTATTGTTCTGTAATAACGACTTCACTAACCAATCCTTCATTATATTGTATTTCTACATTATATCTTGAACCTGAATTGATTTCTCCTGTTGGTGCTTCTGTATCATCTTTTGTCATAGTAACCACTCCACTAACTTCTACTTTTCTATTTTCATCTGTTCCTACCATGTTATTTGAAAGAATCGTTTGTAGTAAGCTTTTAACAGTAGTTCCACTTTGTACTCCTTCATATTGTGTAAATTTTGAATTAAATGTACTCATTTCTACTTCACTCATAGAACTTTCATTAATAGCATCTGATGCTTGGTTATATATCAAGATTGGCATAGAGGTTAATGGAAACGCATACAACATTGGATTTCCATATTCACTAAAACCAATTTGTTCCATTTGCATACTATTTACTTGTTCAATTCTTTCTCCTATATTCATCATTAAAGTAGCCAATTGCTCATCATCATACTCATTTAATGTTTGAATTTCATCTTCTCCAAAATCTTCAATATTGATAATATCTTTAAAAGTATCTGTACAATTTAAATTATATACCATTTTTTGCTCTGTACCATCTATTGTTCCAATAATACCAAATTGATATGTTTCATTAACGCTTGTTAGTTGTTCTAATCCTTGGTAACTTGCTGACATGAAATATCTTACATTATCTTCTGATTCTGTATCTTTCGCATTTATTTCAATTGTATATGTTAATATACCTTGTGTATTTGTTTTTGTTATTTTTAATTCACTTTCTTCTATTTGTACTGTGATTCCTGTTAACATTTTATTCATTTGTGAAACTGTAATAATTGATGTTCCTTCTTGTACTTCTGCTTCATTTAAATTATCAATATATTCTTGTATAACATCTTGTACAGTGATTTCTTCTGTTGAACTTTGATTTGCAATTGTCAAAGTTTCTTCTAAAGCTTCTTCTATTTTTGGTAATAAAATTGTGTCTGTTTTTAATTTTTCTAAACATGCAAGAATTAAATCTTTTGCTTCTTGATTAGTTATTTCAACTGAATAATTAGTCACTCCATTTTCTTCCGTCTTTCCAAATTCTTTGTTGGCCAATTTTTCTTCTATAATTGTCTTATATGTGCTAATTATTTGTTCCTTTTCTTCTTCTGTAAAATTGAAAATATTTTCATTTTCTGACTGTGCATAAAAATCTATTGAGTCTGGTATACTTTCTGTATCTGTTATTCCTAATTTTTCTGCAAATTCTTTTAAATTGCTATTTTCTATTCCTATATATTTACTTGAAACATAATCTGTTTGTAGTCCCACTGTTTCATTTGCATATTTGTATTTTATAGGAAAGTTCACATCATTTGAATAATTTATAGAAATATCTTGTTCATTTTTTCTTGCTGTATTATCTATTTGGCCTGAATACTCTATATTAAAATCATTAACAGTTGATAACATATCAGTATCTACATTACTCATATTTATATCAACATAAAATTTTCCACTATCTTGGTATTTACCTGTTTTTTTCTTTTCAAAATATGCTGTTAAATTGTTATCCAAAAAGCCTTCTTCATTTGCTCCCAATTGTCCTAAATATTGAAAAAATAGTTGTTGGTTTGTTTTTAATACATCTGTTGCAAAATATAAATATGCAAAAATTCCTCCCAACAATACTATTACAATTATTAAAATCATGATTAGTATTTTTATACGTTTTGCCTTCATTTGTTTTCCCCCTTTTTATTTTTTCTTTTATGATTCTATCACAATTCGACTTTTTTGTATATATTTTGTCTAAAAAAGTTTTATTTTGAATTACTGTCCAAATGATACAATTCTATTTTTCCCTTTTTTACATAAAAATACACCTTTATTTCAATTTACACAAATTATTCTTTGTGTTTCTTATAAAGGTGTATTTATCCATATTCTTATTTTCTAGTCTATTTCAATTGCACCTGTATATAATCCATAATAAGTTCCTTTTTGTGCAATTAATTCTTTATGATTTCCTCTTTCAATAATTCTTCCATGGTCTAATACCATAATTAAATCAGAGTTTTTAATTGTTGAAAGTCTATGAGCAATAACAAATACCGTTCTTCCTTTCATTAATTTATCCATTCCCTCTTGAACAATTTTTTCTGTTCTGGTATCAATACTTGATGTTGCTTCATCTAAGATTAATACTGGTGGATTATTTAATGCTGCTCTTGCAATAGATAATAATTGTCTTTGACCTTGTGATAAACCTTCTCCATTACCAGTTATCATTGTATCATATCCATGTGGTAAATGTTTAATGAATTTATCTGCATTTGATAGTTTTGCTGCTGCCTCAACTTCTTCATCTGTTGCATCTAATTTTCCATAACGAATGTTATCTCTGATAGTTCCTGTAAATAAACTTGTATCTTGAAGAACCATTCCCAAAGATCTTCTTAAGTCATCTTTCTTAATTTTTTGAATGTTAATTCTGTCATAACGAATCTTTCCATCTTGAATATCATAAAATCTGTTGATCAAGTTTGTAATAGTCGTTTTTCCTGCTCCTGTAGCTCCAACAAATGATACTTTTTGACCTTCTTTTGCTACAAGACTAATATCATGTAAAATTCGTTTCTTTGCTTCATACCCAAATTGTACATTTTCAAATTCTACTTGACCACGAAGTCTTGTATAAGTGATTCTTCCATCTTTATGAGGGTGTTTCCATGCCCACATTCCTGTTCTTTCTTCAGATTCAACAATTTTTCCATTTTCCATTTTGGCATTGACTAATGTTACATATCCTTCGTCAACTTCTTCCTCTTGATCAATTAAATCAAAAATTCTTTCAGCACCAGCTAATGCCATAATGATAGAGTTCATTTGTTGAGAAACTTGACTCAATGGGTTTGTAAATGCTTTTACATATTGTAAAAAGGCTGCAATACTACCAATTGTTAAAATACCATTAACAGACAAAATACCACCAATAACAGCAACTAGTACATATCCTAAATTTCCTATATTCATGATACAAGGCATTAAAATATTGGCATACATATTGGCTTTTGTCATACTATCACATAATTGTTCATTTAAATCATCAAATCTTGCTTTTGAATCTTCTTCATAATTAAATACTTTGACAACTTTTTGTCCTTCCATCATTTCTTCAATATATCCATTAACTTTTCCAATATCTTCTTGTTGTTTAACGAAAAATCTTGAGCTGTTTCCTCCCAAATATCTTGATACAAATACCATTAATATTACCATTGCTAACACAACAAGTGTTAAATAAAGATTGGTTGCAAGCATGGCTATTAATACAGCTACCATAGAAACACAAGCTGAAAATACTTGTGGAATACTTTGACTTAACATTTGTCTTAAAGTATCTACGTCATTTGTATATGTACTCATAATGTCTCCATGTGTTCTGCTATCAAAATATCTAATTGGTAATTTTTGCATATGATTAAACATTTGTGTACGAATTTTGTTTAAAACGCCTTGTGATATATTAACCATCAATCTGTTATATGTAAATGTACAAACCACACCTACTAGATAGATAACAGCCATTATCATAATCACATTTAATAATGCTGAATAATCTGGAGACTGACTTCCTAAAAGTGGTGTAATAAAATCATCAATTAAGTATTTAATAAATTGTGTACCAATAACCCCAACTAAAGCACTAATAATGATACTGACTAAAACCACTGCTAGTTGTAATTTATAATTTTCAGTTACATATTTTAATAATCTTTTAATTGTCTTTCTTTTCTTGCCCTTCACTTTCTCCATCTTCGTCTCCTCCTTTCATCTGTGATTCATATACTTCTCTATAAATTGCATTTGTTTTTAATAATTCTTCTGATGTTCCAATGCCATCAATTTTTCCTTCATTTAAAACAATGATTTTATCTGCATCTTCTACTGAAGAAACCCTTTGTGCAATAATGATTTTGGTTGTATTTGGAATTTCTTCTCTAAATGCTTTTCTAATCAATGCATCTGTTTTGGTATCAACTGCACTTGTTGAATCATCTAAAATTAATATTTTTGGTTTCTTTAACATTGCTCTTGCAATACAAATTCTTTGTTTTTGTCCTCCTGAAACATTTGTACCACCTTGGTCTAGTACAGTTTCATATTTGCTTGGGAATTCTTTAATAAATCCATCTGCTTGTGCTAATTTACAAGCTTCTTCTAATTCTTCTTGATCTGCTTCTTTATTTCCCCATCTTAAGTTTTCTGCAATCGTTCCAGAAAATAAGACATTTTTTTGTAATACCATAGCTACGGCATCTCTTAAAGCATGAATCTCATAATCTTTAACATCAACGCCTCCTACTTTGATACTTCCTTTTGTAACATCATATAATCTTGGAATTAATTGTACAAGTGTTGATTTTGAACTTCCTGTTCCACCAATAATTCCAATCGTTTCTCCTGCTTTTATATCTAAATTAATATTTTCTAGAGCAAATTTATCATCTTCTTGCTCATCACTATATTGGAAACTTACATTTTCAAATTTAATAGATCCGTCTTTTACTTCTGTTACTGGATTTTCTTTATCCTTTATAGTTGGTTCTTCATCAACAACTTCAATAATTCTTTCTGCTGATGATTGTGCCATAATAATCATAACAAATACAAATGATAACATCATTAAGCTTGCAAGGATTTGCCATGCATATGTAATAATACTTGATAATTCTCCTGTTTGCATTTGTCCACCAACAATTAGTTGTGTACCAATCCATGAAATCAATAAAATACATGTATAAATGGTAAATTGCATAACTGGTCCATTAAATGCAACAATTTTTTCTGCTTTTTTGAAGTTTTCATATACCTCGTCATTAACTTCTTTAAATTTCTTTTCTTCGAAAGATTCTCTAACATATGCTTTTACAACTCTAATAGCAGATACATTTTCTTGAACAACTCTATTTAATTTGTCGTATTTTTTAAATACTCTTTCAAAGTTAGGATGTGCTTTTATAGCTATATAGAATAGAATAGCTCCTAAAACTGGTATTGCTACAAAAAAGACAGCTGATAATTTCAAACTGATAGACATAACCATTAATAAAGCAAATATCATCATAATTGGTCCTCTAACCAAAATTCTGATAATCATTTGGAAAGCCATTTGCACATTGGTAACATCTGTTGTCATACGTGTTACTAAACTGGATGTTGAAAATTTATCTATATTTTCAAAAGAATAGTCTTGCACTTTATGAAACATG
Organism: uncultured Clostridia bacterium; assembly: GCA_944393375.1. Taxonomy (GTDB): domain Bacteria; phylum Bacillota; class Clostridia; order TANB77; family CAG-508; genus CAG-269. The sequence goes on from CALXZX010000026.1 coordinate 7,263, forward strand.
GCTTTTCTCAAGTTTTTCGCATATCCTGCTGAAGCTTTTGCTGCAAATCTTCCTGATAACATTCCAAATGTCAAAGATAATATGGCTGAAACAATCAATAAAATTCCCATTTCTAGAATATAGTGAACATCTCCATTTTGGATTCCCACATCTATAATTCTAGCCATCAATAGAGGAATAATAACCTCCATAACCACTTCTAAAACAACAAAAATCGGTGTTAATATGGTATCTTTTTTGTATTCTTTAATATAACTTGCTAATTTTTTTAACATATTTCTCTCCTTTCTTTATGATTGTATTTTTCTTTTTTACAATTTTCTAAATTGCTTGATGCTTTTTTTAATAGCTCTAAAAATTGCTTTTGTTCTTCTTTGGTCATTTCACTTACAATATTCTTTTCTTCTATGTTTATTTGCCTTTTTACAACTGCTTTTATTTCTAATGCTTTTGGTGTTAATACAATACTTTTCAATCGACAATCGCCTTCTTTAGCTTTTCTTTCAATTAATCCGTTTGTTTCTAATAATTGAATAATTCCGGCAACTGTTGCTTTTCTCATATCAAATTCTTCTTCAATATCTTTTGCAAATACTTCTCCTTTTTTGGATTTTTTATAAATATATCCTATGACCATAGATTGTACGCCTGTGACATTATATTTGCTTAATGTTTCGTCCATATTTCTTTTTAATTGTCTTGATACAATTTGAATGTATTTTCCTATTTCATGTTTTTCCATATCTACACCTCTTTTAGTTCGCGACCTAACTATTTTAATACCTTATTTTTTATTTGTCAAGTAGTTTATTCCAAAAAAATAAGGGTTTAAAATCCCCCTATTTTACTTACTTCTATATTATTTTTAAAGTTTCTCTAAAAATTTCTTTTTCATTTCATAAGATGAATGAACATAACGATTTAATGTAACATCTACACTTGCATGCCCTAAAATTTCACTAAGTGACTTGATATCCATTCCTACTTTTATACAATTAGTGGCAAATGTATGTCTTAAAACATGAAAATTATATTCTTTTACTTTACTGGCTTTTAAAATTCTTTTAAACATATTTTGGTAACTCCTTGGTTCAATATATTGTTCCTTTGAACCCGTCAAAAAAAAAAGCTCCTGCATCCTGTTTTTTATGTAATTCCTTTAATATATGATAAATTTTATCTGACATAGGAATCGCTCTTATAGACGACTCTGTTTTACTACTATCTATGATAATTTCTGTCTTCTTCTCAACTGTATATACTCTTTGCAAAGTTTTCTTTATATTAATTAACTTTTTTTCTAAATCAATATCTTCCCATTTTAATGCACAAATCTCTCCTATTCTTAAACCTGTATTTAAACATATCAATACTCCTAGACTTTTTAGACTATTTTCTGTTAAACAATATTTTTCTAATTTATTAACTTCCTTTTTTGATAATACATTAATTTCCTTTACACGTACTTTGGGTGAAATAATCAAATCCAAATGTATATTCATACCATATCTTTGATTTGCATATTTTAATATAGATTTCAAAACATTTAATATTTCCTTTACTGATTTTGGGGATAATTCTTTTGTTAATTCATTTGTCATTTGATTATAATCATATTTCTCTAAATCCTTCTTTTTTAATTTTCCTAATCTTTCTTTTAAATATTTTTCTATGCAATACGCATACTTATAATATGTAGATTGTTTGATTGTATTTTTTTTTACTTCTAACCATTCTTCTGAAATTTCTTCAAATCTAATGGTATAATTTCTACTGATTATTTTATCTAATATCCACATATTTCCTCCTTTCCTATCCCATAGTAAACTATATCACTTTTATACCTTTTTTATCAATCTAACAGTTGGTTATACATAAATTTATGATAATAACAGTATTATCAATAAATTAAAAAAAGAGGAGTGTATTACTCCTCTACCTTTATTTATGTTAATCACTAATTTTATTTTCAGTATTTAGCTTTTATTCAAATACAGGATATCCTTCTTCTCCTAACTTCCATGTTTTCCATTCTTGCTTGTTGATATTTTCTTCTTGCTTTTGTCTTCCTTCATTCAATAGTGTAACCATTTGTGTACTATTCCATTCTTCTTCTGTATATCCATTTATTTGAAAATCACTATCATTTTCATTATAGATTCCTACTAAATCCTCTGCTTTTTTGTAATAAACATAATCACAATCAATCTTTGAACTATCTTGTATCTGTCCAACGATTCCTCCTTTAGTGCTAGAACAATTGATTTCTCCTATGGCATATACATTTCTTAAGGTCACCGTATTGTTGTTTGTAATCCCTATAATTCCTCCTACAGAACTATTTCCTGTTATATCTTTCACTTGGTAACAATTATATATATTGGCCTTTCCTACTACATTTCCTATAATTCCTCCTACATATCTTGTATCCTTTATATTTGCCAAATTATATGTATTTACAATATCAACTTGTATACCGTTTTGTACAACACCTATAATACCTCCTGTACTATTATATGTATTTTCTAATTCTTCTTGGTTTATACAATTTTTAATTTCTACATTTCCATATTGACATATACCAACAATACCTCCCATACCATATGCCTTTCCTCTTATACTTACTTGACTGTTACAATTTTCTATTAAAGTTGTGCCTGCCCACGCTACTATTCCTCCTGCTCTCAATGGATTAAGTTCTTCTTCCCCCACAAGTATATTTCCTTTTACTGTTAAATTACATATTTCAGCTCTATTAGTTGTACTTGTTCCTTTAATACAACCAAATAATGCTGCATTCGAACTTTTGTTAATATATATGTTTTCAATCATATAATTTTGACCATCAAAAATTCCTTTAAAATTCACTCCGTTTATGTCTTTTCCTATAGGAACAAATCCATTTCCATCCTTTGATAACTGCTCTATTAAGGAAGTCGTTCCATCACCACCTAAGTAAGTATCAAATTCAGTAGTATCTGGATTCATATATGAAAAATTAGAATTAAACTTCAAATTTGTTTTTAATACTACATATTTCTTCGCAAAACTTTGATTTTCTTCATTTACCATTTGAGAAAATTTTACTAAATCCTCTATACACCAAATCTGATATGCTGTTTTTTCCGTATTTCCATCTAGTTCTTCCCCATCTTTTCCAACAGTAATATCTCCTGGGTATTCATCTTCTTCATATATATTAACTTCTCCTACACTTCCATCTTTGTCAACTGTGTAATATCGGTTGCTTTCTTTAAATAATACTTCAAATTCATCTCCTGCATTTGTTGCTTCTGTTTTTCCCTCTCCTGTTTCTTTATCTAACTCACTTTGCAATTCTTCTTCTACTATATTTCCATATTTGTTATTTCCCATAGCTTGTACTATTGCTTTCTCTAAAATCTCTTTTTCATTGGCAATCTCCATTTCTTCTTTTGCTTGTCCTGAATTTCTTATAATTCCATTATCTCCTGTTATCGCACTTATCGTAATACCTGCTAAGATTAATAACACAATGATGGTTATTGCTAATACTAATAGTGTAATTCCTTCTTCTTGCTTATATCTAATTTTTTGTTCCATATGATATACCTCTTTTCTTTATTTTCTTTTGTTTTCAAGTAGTTTTTTTTACTTTTTTATTTTCTTTTAGTTAAATACTTAAGGTATATCCCAAAAAGCAGAAATGGCTTGATTTTACTATAAAAACAAATCATTTCTGCTTTTCATTTTTTATATTTCTTTATTTTATTTTTCTTTCTTTTTCATCCTTCTTGCGTATTGACTTTACTACTTTTTATTGCTATTATATATTTAGTTTTTCAATCGTTAAGTATTTAACTTAACGACATTTTTTTATTTAACATTCCTGTTACTATTCAAACTATATATTTTTTACATAGCTTAATAGTAACACATTTTACATATGAAACTTCCTTATAACTGCTTCTTTCACATCTTTTGCAGAAAGAAAAATGGTTAATATGAAATTCACAATAGAAATACCAATAGCAACATAACTTAAAACATAATTATCAATTAATTCTTTTTGGATAAAATAAATTGGTATTAAACTATATATACAAATCACCAATTGATATATGGCATATCTTACATATTTTCTATGACTGACTATGGTTAATACTAACATTGTTACATTGGCTATCATGATAATAATAGGAATTGAAATCTCTAATGACCAACCTTTAAATCCCAAATTATAATCTATATATGTTGTTAAAAGTGAAATGGCAATTGCTTGTATCATAACATGACCTGCAATATTGGTTCTTTTATTAATTGAATATTTAACCGTTATCCAAATATAGATGATTCCACTATTAGCAAGTGCTGCCCAATGAACTTCAGGTGTTGTTAACTTATTAATAATTGTTAATATAATTGCAATTATCAATGAAACACCTAATAATATTTTTATCAATAAATTACTTTTTTTACTACTTAATTTTTTAGGATATAACATAGGTAATTCCTTTCTTATTCATCTTTTAAGCTATACTTTTTCATCATTTTTAATATCTAAAATTCCATTGGTTTCTATTTTTACATGAATATTTTTATCTGTTAAAAATTTGTAAAATGCTTTTTCTATACTACAATCATCTAAAATTGATGTAAAGGTAAATACAATATGATTTTCAAATGAACATGCAGAACATTTAATTTTTTCTACTGGTTCAGGTGCAATTAACATTAAAAAATCTTCTATATATTTTTGATATTTACCAATAATACCAATTCTTCCAATATTCGAAAATGTGGTTGTTGTATATTTTCGAATTTCTATATAACTTAATCTGACAATTGGCTTTTTCAATACCAGTGGTATCATTTTAATAAATAGATTTGTGCCTAGTTTTACATTTCCAGACATCGTTTTTTGGATTTCTTCTGGAGTTAATTTTCTTTCAAAATCTTTTTTTACAAAATCTAATATTTTATCAAATGTATCTAAATGTTCTTTTTGCATTTGTGCTTCTACTATTATATATGAAAAAAAATTTGAAATTGTATTAGAGGGAAAATATTTTTTTAGATTAACTGGTATACATACTTTTATTGGCTTTTTCCCTTTGTTTTTTAAATAATTAGCTTGATAGATAGCATATATTAAAACTGCTGTTAGATATTGTGTAATCGTTGCGTTATGGCCTTTGGCTTCTTGCTTTAATTCTTGTAAATCAATGATTTCATGTATGGCTGAGATTGCACCTAATTTTATTTTTCTTCCTGCTAATTTATATGCTTTTTTTGATGAATTATTTCCTTTTGCTTTTTTATTATAATGTTTTATATAACTATCTTCTGTTGACAAGTCAAATTTTCTTTTGATTCTTAATTCCTCTTGAAATTCTTCTTTGTGTGATAATTCAATATAGTTATAGACAATTTCTCTAAAAAACATAACTCCACTATTTCCATCTGTTAAAGAATGAAATATATCAATATTTATTTTTCTATCAAAATACGTAACTTTAAATAAATAATGATTATTTTCTTTTGGTTCTATATATTTACAAGGATATTCTTTTTCTTGTTCTACAATTGGTTTTTTCGGATTATATTCTAAATAGTTCCAAAAGAATCCACTTTTTAATCGAACTCTAAAAAATTCATATTCCTTCAAAGCTTTCTCCACTGCTATTTTTAATATATCTGGTTGTATCGTTTCTTTTAAAACAACAGATAATCTAAAAACGGTACTATATTTTTTTCCAGCAGATATGGGAAATATTTTTGCAGAATTATCTAGTCTTCTCCAATATAATTTTTCTCTTTTATCACTCATTATTTTCTCCTTAACTATTTTCTAATTCTTCTATAACATCATTATATGCTCTATTTGTAACTTCTTCCTCAGAATTATGATCAATTATCCAAATATGTTTTGCGTTTTCATATTCTTTAATTTCTACATCTCCATTTACAACATCTGCTTTTTCTTTTAGCAAATGACAATCTGGATTTAGTATATCATCTGTTCCAATAAATATTTTTATATTTTGCAATGTAGATACATTGCCATCTATTGGATTTACCAAATAACTATTAATTCCATCATTTCCTGCATAGGCTATACCTGCTAGTCTTAATGCCTCCTTATTTAAAATAGTATCTCTTTTTTCTATTTCTTGTATCTTTTCATTTTCTAATCTTACATCTAGCCATGGAGAAATTAGAATTGTTTTTACAGGAAGTGTTTCTGTTTCTTCTGCCATTTTTTCATATAATCCAAGTGCTAAACCTCCTCCTGCTGAATCTCCCATCAAAATTACATTCTCACTTCCAACATTTTCCACAATTTCTTTATATAATGGTTCTACCATATTATATACATCTTGATAATGATATTTAGGTGTCAATGGATAATCTGGCATAATGACCGTATATCCTGTGTCTTTTACAATATTTTCTAAAAATGTCCAATGATTTTGTGTTGCCTCTGCCACATAAGACCCACCATGGAAATATACAATATATTTCTTGTTATCACTTTGTTCTCCATTTTTTTTCGTAATTGTAAATACATTTCTGTCCATATATTCATATGTATGTATTTCACATTCTTCTATTGTTTGTCTTGGTTTTCTTGTTTCAATATCTGTATTGAAAAAATATGCTACTGTTAAGGCTAAAATGCAAAAACATAAAGCCATGATTCCTATAATTATTCTTAGTATTATTGATTTTTTCATTTATTCCACCTTTTCGTTTTGTATTGTTTTTCATAAATCATATTTTATCATATCTTTTATTATATGTACAAGTATTTCCATTTTATAATCAAAAAACAACTATCATTATGATAGCTGTTCATTTTCATTTTTTATTAAGCTCTTGGATGTGCTTTTTTATAAATATCTCTTAGTCCTTCATCTTGAAATTGCATATATACTTGTGTAGAAGATATATCTGAATGACCAAGCATTGTTTGAATGGCTCTTAAATCTGCACCATTTTGTAATAAATGTGTTGCAAATGAATGTCTTAATACATGTGGTGTAATGTCTTTTGTAATATGTGCTTGTTCTTTATAGTATTTAATAATTTTCCAGAATCCTTGTCTTGTAAGTCTTCCTCCATTTACGTTAACAAATAAAGCTTTTTCATCTTCATTTTTTATTAATATGCCTCTTGCTTCTTCAATATATTCTTTTAAAGCTTTCAAAGACATTGATCCTAGTGGGATAATTCTTTGTTTATTTCCACTTTTACAAATAACATAAGCTTCTTCTAAGTTAACATCATCTATATTTAAAGAAATAATTTCTGTTACTCTCATTCCTGTAGCATACGCAAACTCTAACATTGCTTTATCTCTTACACCTTTTAAATCAACCGTATCTGGTTGTTTTAATAATAACTCAACTTCTTTTGCTGATAATACACTTGGTGTTCTTTTTTCTATTTTTGGAGATTGAATATTGGCTGTTGGGTCTACCTTTATCTTTTTGTTTTTTAATATAAATTGATAGAAAGAACGAATTGATGCAATACATCTAGAAATACTTGATGCTTTTTTTCCTTGTTCTTGTAAGCCTTTTATGTAATTTTGCATATCTTCTTCTTTTACTCTATTATAATGAATTCCATTTTCCTCCAGATATTTTCTAAATTGTTTTAAATCTCTCTTGTATGATTGTAATGTATTGTCTGATAATTTCTTATCATTTTCCAAAAAGTTAAAAAAGAATTTTAGTTGTCTTTCCATTTTTTTCCCCTACCTCTATATTTTTTAAATTATATTTACATAAACTATATATGTTATATCAAACTATTAAAAAAAAGTAAATACATTTCTTAATATTTTTTTTAAAAATATTTAATAACGAGTTTTAATATGTTAGTAGACATAAATATTTCTATTATAGATGCAATCACTAATATGATTAACATAATTATCGAAAATACAGTATGTCTCAATATCTCTATTTTTACATTTTCTTTTGTCTTATCTTTTACAATAGATTTATATAATTTTATGCCACTTACTGCTAATGCCAAAATTGCAGGAATGAGTAAAATATTTTGCAACAATAATGTTACCAATACAAAGCTAATTCCTTTTCCCAATCCCATAATGGTAATACATAATGAAATGGTATATCCTAAACAAAATCCTCGATATACAATAATAGCAAATACAATAGGAATTCCAATAACGGTTGTTCCAAAAAACCAAATAACAATTGCTAATCCTATATTTTGTATCATTGAATTTTTTAGTAATTCTATACTATTTATATTTTCTAATCCCTTAAATTTTTCTATAAACTGGTTTAAATAATTGGTTATTTCTGTCTTAGGTGTTTCTTGTAAATGATTGACAAAAAAGACACCACTAAATATGCCAATAACAAATATCAAAAAAATAATAACATATTCTTTTTTATTGTTTATCACATGTTCTTTAATTATTTTTAATACTCTAAGTTGTTTCTTTTCTCTCATAAAAATCTCCTTATCGTTTATACATAATGTGTATTCGATAAGAAGATTTATAGAACTAATATTTTTTAAATTTTATCTTTTTACACAACTTTCCCGTAGTTTCCTCCACCACCAGATTGTACTTTACATTCCCCATTTCTTGCTCTTTCAATTGTATCTGCAATTTTTTCTCCTACAACTGCTTCTATATCATCTTTTGACAATTTATGAAGAATATTCATCTCTGTATCAAAAGTGTCTAACAATTTGGTAATGGTTTTTCCACCTACACCTGGAATAAAGCCTAAAGGAATTTGATATACATATGGTGGTCTATTTTCTGGACTTTTTGACTCTTGCTTATCACGAATTAATTCAATTCTATCAAAAACACCAAATGTTACGTTTTTTCCACCACAATATGGACAAACTTCTACTGGTTCTTTGGTTTCTATTGCTTTTTCACAATCGTCACAATAGGTTCTATGATATTTTCCAAGTTTTGGATCTAATCCATAATTGGCAACTACTTTTCTTCCATCTTCATTTTTTAGAGCTTTTACAATTTCTTTAAATGAAATATCTTCTACTTGCATTTTATTGTATTCTCTTGCAATTTTTGGCAAAGAATGCGCATCTGAATTGGTAACAAAAGTTTTATTTTCTAATTCAGAAATCATATCTGCTAAGTAGGTATCAGAACTTAGTCCCAATTCTACTGCAAAAATTTTATCATATTTTTCTTTAAATATATATTGTAATCTATCTGTACAATTTCCATAATAACTTTTATGTGGTGTAAAGATATGTGCAGGTATTAAAATTCCATTGTATCTTTCTACCATATCAATTAAATCATATCCTGATAAATCTGACCTTTGTGTACTTAATGTAATGTTTTTCAAATGATGACTTAGCTCATTTGAAAATCCTTTAATATCTGTTAGATGTGGAAAGAAACAAATATTATGTGCTGCCCCTTTTTTTCCATTTCTTCCTTCTTCTGAAGTTTCTACTTCACTTCCTAAAAGAATACAAACTTTATCTTTATAGATAATGCCTCCATCTTTTAATTCATAAGCATCTCCTGTTTTTAAGAAATTTTCTATATCTTCTATGACATATGGTGATGCACAATCAATAATTCCTACAACATGAATCCCTTTCTTTTGGGCACATTCTCTTGCAATGTTTGCAAAATTCAAAGATCTCGCTGCTGTTATTTTTATTGGTTTTCCATTTTCACTTCTTCCTATGTGTACATGTAAATCTGCAAATATTTCGTACATTTTAATACCTCTTTTCTAAAAAGGGAATTTGGGGACGGACTCATTTTTCCCTTTTTTATATAAATTTTAGTTACTTTTTAATATCACATAAAAAGGGAAAAATGAGTCCGTCCCCAAATTCCCTTTTCATTTAATTTTCATTTTTTAATTTTTCACCTTGCATATTTTCTTCTGCTATATGTGCTAATATTTTTCTGGTTGTTTCTTCACTAAATAGTGGTCTATTGGCATCTTTAAACATCTCACCTTTTATTTCTTTTCTATAATTTTCTACTGCTTTATCTATTTTAGGTTCATAATCATAACATACTTTTTTCATAAATGTCTTTATATTTTCTGATTCATTATATATTTTTACTAATCTTCTTAAAGATTTCATTGAAGTTAAATCACTTAGTTCTATTTGCTCCATCATTTGAACAAATTCTCCAAATGTATGTAAAAATCGATTATATTGGTCTTTTAAATTTCTATGTTCTAACAACACCATGGCCTCATCTGGTTGAAATCCAATTCTTTCTGGTCTATCTAATAGCATTCCTCCAAATTGGTCTACCAATTCTAATACGTCACTTTCTCTTTCTCTTGGATTGCTATTACTATATCGATTAATTTCTTCACATATTTTACAAAATCTTTTGTCAAATCCTAGAGTTAATAAATAGTCTGCTCCTTCTTTAGCATATGAATGAATTTTTTCTATATCTTGTGCATTGTCTACTTTTTTACAATTACATAATAGACAAGCAGTTATGATTAAGTTTTTATCAACATCTACTTTCATATAGTCTACAAACATTCTTGCAATTTCTGTTTTAAATATAACAGATTTGTCAAAAAATATTCTAGTTTTTTTTGCTAAATAGTATGTGATTTCCATTTTAGCAGCCATATCTTGTTCATCTGTAATGTAATTAGCAAATGTATCCATATGCTTCCTCCTTTGTTAAATTCTCATACAATTTTATTATATATGAACGAAAGACTTTTTTCAACATTTTTTTTGAATGTAACAGAAATGTAATAAAAGCATATTATATATTTACTATAACATGCTTCATCATTATATTTTCCCATTTTATTTTCAAGTATTCGTTTGCATTTCTTCAATAAATTGAGGCTTTCGATTTTCTATGGCCCATTTTTTCCAATCAGAAGTCAATGTACTGTTATTCGTTATATATATATTCAATTCATCAATTGTCTCATTTGTTAGTTCTTCTAGCTTTGTGGCATTTACTGTTACATTTCTTCCCGCACCTTGTTGCACTGTACTACTCTTTAGAAAATAACAATTATCATATTGCCTTCCATTTGGATTATCCCACATGGCACCACCTATAATTCCTCCTATAATTTCTGCTCCTTTAATATCTCCTGTAGTATATACATTTATGCATTTTCCAGTATTTGAAGAATATGCTATCATACCACCTGCATATTTCTCCCCTTTTACCTCTCCTAAATTAAAACTATTATATATTGCAAACACATCAGAAGCTGTTTTGGTAATCCCTAAAATTCCACCTGCCATATTTCCATTTATTTGGGATTGTTCTGCATTATAACAATTAATAATCGTTATTTTTCCTAAATGTGATGCTCCACAAATACCTCCAGCACTCGCCCAATCGTCAATTCCTTCATTTGTTATATTGGCTTGATTATAACATCCCTTTATGGTTGCATTAGCATAAATCTCTACTGTTCCACAAATACTACCTACATCTTCAGTTCCGGTTATATTTCCACTAATTCCTATGTTCTGTATGATGACTTCTCCATCTATACTTTCAAACAAACCTGCTTTTCCTGTTTTATTTATATATATATTCTGTATTTCATTAGATTGTCCATCAAACGTACCTGAAAAGTTTTTAATTGGTGTAAAACCATTTCCAGAAACCTTAGTTAATAAATCTCTTAATTCATCTATTGAATTACAATTTAAAACCTTTCCATTGGCATAGGATAATCTAGATTCAAAATTTAATGTTCTTCCTAATTTTATATAAGCATTTTGATATGACTCATAATTTTGAGACCACTCTACTAAATCTTCAATACACCATATTTCATATGGCTTTCCCCCTTCTTCTGTTTCTGATTTTCCATTTAATTCTTCTCCATCTTTTCCTACTATAATATTTCCTGGATATTTATCTTCTGTAATTAGATATTCGCCTTTTACATTTCCATCTTTCTCCACTAGATAGTATCGGTTACTTTCAATAAATACAACTTCTATTTGATTTCCTATATCATTTGCCTCTGTCTTGTCAGCTCCTGCTTCTTTATCTAATTGTTCTTGTAATTCATCATCTTCTACATTTCCATATTTGTTATTTCCCATTGCTTGTATTGTTGCTTTTTCTACAATTTCTTTTTCATTGGCTATTTCTGTTTCTTCTTTTGCCTGTCCTGCATTTCCTATGATTCCATTGTCTCCTGTTATGGCACTTATGGTTACTCCTGCTAGGATTAGTATCACAATAATTGTGATAACCAATACCATTAGTGTAATTCCTTTACTTTCTTTTATTTCTTTTGTTTCCATTCTTTTTCTCCTTTTTATTCTTTATTTGTGATACTCCAGGAAGTTATCATTCTTTATTTCTAGCATTAATATGGGGATTGTTGAAAACTTTTTTACGAAGTTATTTTCTATTAAATTTCATCTAACTCTTTACTGAATATTTATATTTTTATTGACATTATTTTCTTTTATTGATATGATGACATTGTAAAATTTTCTTAGAGTATCACACTCTAGGAAAATTTTTTTACCATTTTTTATCTTTAATTATTTTTATTACATCATATCTACTTTTCATTTTGTCTATTTTTCTTTTTTATTGTAATTTTTCCAAATATATAGTATAATATTGCTTGAAAATATGAGTTTAGAGGTATGCTATGAAATATGTAAAATTAATATCCCATAATGAGAAAGAAACATTAGATATTGGAAAAACGCTAGCTAGTCTTTTAAAAAAGGGCGATACTGTTGTTCTAACAGGAGAATTAGGTTCAGGGAAAACCAAATTAACTGAAGGAATTTTGACATACTATGGATTAGAAGATGAAATCTCTAGTCCTACATTTACAATTGTCAATGAATATATAAAAGATGATATAAAAATTTTCCACTTTGATGTATATCGTTTAGAAGATTCTTCTGAATTCTATGCCATTGGTGGAGAAGAATATTTTGAAAATGGAATTTGTATTATTGAATGGGGTGAAATTATTCAAGATGCCCTTCCTAAAGACTATATACATATTCAATTTGAAAGAAATGATAATGATGAAAATACTAGAATTTTAAATCTCACTTCATATGGTGAAAAATATGATGAATTATTAAATAAGTTGGAGGATTAAATTGAAAGTATTAAGTATTGAAACTTCTAGCAAGATATGTAGTGTTGCTATATTAGAAGATAAGCATTTAGTAAAAAAAATAGAATTAAATAATGGATTAACACATTCAGAAACTTTAATGCCACTTATTAAACAAATATTAGAAGAAACCAATTTGACTTTACCTCAAATGGATTTATTGGTTTGTGATATTGGACCTGGTTCTTTTACTGGTATTCGTATTGGAGTTGCCACTGTTAAAGCTTTTTCAGATAGTTTAGATATTCCTGCTGTTGGTATTTCTTCACTTGAAGGATTGGCTTATTCTATAAAAACAGATGGTATCATTTGTAATATAATTGATTGTAAAAATGATAATTGTTATTATGCAGTATATCAATTGGAAAATGGTCAATATACTTTGTTAGAAAGTCCTAAAGCAGATAGTGTTGAAAATTGTTTAACTTTTCTAAATTATAAATATGCAAATTCTACTATTACTTTTGTAGGAGATGCTTGTGAAATATATAAAGACAAAATCAAAACAACTTCATCTAATTTTGCTTTACCTAATAATGAAAAATCTGATACAGTTGATGTTTATGCTTTAGGAATTGCTGGAATCCATAAATACATACAATTCGGCGAAGATAAAAATCTTCTTCCTCTTTATTTAAAAAAGCCACAAGCCCAAAGACAATTAGAAGGAAAAAATATTATTATTGAAAATATGAAAATGTCTGATTTAGAAAATTTAAAAATTTCTGATTTTGATGATTTTTGGAATATTGATATTTTAAAGGATGAACTAACAAGCGAAACATCTCAATTTATCTGTGCAAAATACGAAAACAAAATCGTTGGATTTGCCGGAATAAAAATTGTATTAGATGAAGCAGATATTATGAATATTGCTGTAAAAAAAGATTACAGAAGACAAGGTATTGCTACTTTATTACTAAATCATATTCTTAATATTTGTAAAGAAAAAGGAATTAAAACGATTAATCTTGAAGTTAATGAAGAAAATTTTTCTGCGATTTCTTTATATCAAAATTTCGGTTTTGAAGAATGTGGCAGAAGAAAACAATATTATGATAATAAATATGATGCAATTCTTATGAAAAAATAGCCAATGAAAATCATTGGCTATTTTTCAGACTGTTGACAAAGTATATAAAAATATTTTGTTCAACAGTCTTTTCTTTTTTTAAAAAATGAGTTAAAATATAT
>CALXZX010000027.1 GCA_944393375.1 uncultured Clostridia bacterium
TTCTCTAGGTGGTTGGCGATATCTACCTCCACTACGGACTTCCACCGATTAGCTAGACGACATGCCTGTCGCACTAACCTAAAAAACTTGTATGCTAAAATGTATACAAGTTTTTTTATTCTTCTTATTTTCTTTTTAATAAATCTTCTAATTTATGCGATTTTAACATAAATGCTCCTACCTGATTTCCTTCTAGTACAATTGGCTTACAATTTTCTATTTTAATTTTACGCACTAGTTCTTTTTCTAGTCCCATTAATACATATATCATAGCACTAATAAATATTCCATGAGAAAATATACCGATAGTAGAATCACTTTCTAAATCCAATTCTTTTAAAAATGAAAGACATCTCTGACTAACATCCTGATAGTTTTCTCCACCTGGTGCTTTTATTACAAAATCTCTCCTAAAATTCATCATTTTAGGATTTGTAAAATATTCTGGATATTCCTTTTCTAGTTCGTTTTTTAATCTTCCTTCAAACTTTCCTAAAGACCTTTCTCTTAATATTAGTAATTTAACAATATCTGTTTTCCCTGTTGCTAGCATTGCTGTTTCTACTGCTCTATCTAAATCTGAAGAATATATTTTTTCAATTTCTTGAATATATGAATTATTTCTTAATTCTCTTGCTGTATTTCTTCCCTTTTCTGTAAGTTGTGTATTATATGCTCCACTATATATTTGCTCTCCTGCATTATATCTTTTATTAAATTCAGACTCTCCATGTCTTATCAAAACTATTCTCATTTTTCCCCCCTAAAAAAATAATTGCAATAAACATTGCAACTATTCTTCTACTTTTTCAAACATATCTTTTCCAACTCCACATAAAGGACAAACCCAATCCTCTGGTAAATCTTCAAATTTCACTCCTTCTGCTTCATCATCATAAATATATCCACATGCCATACATCTATATTTCATTATTATCACCTCCATATTTACACCAGCATTATACCAACTAAATATTAATTCGTAAATACTTTTTTAGAATTTATTTACTTTTCTTTTGATTTTTCTTATTTTTATCCATTTTTTCCTTTTTTATTCTATAAATTACAAACACTATAATTATAATAGAAAAAATGATATAGATAATAACAAACCATAAATTTTCTTCTATGTTTTCAATGATACTATTTTTGCTTGAGTTCTGTTCTTCTTCCCCTTCTTCTTGTTCTTCTAAGATAGCATTTAATTTTTGAATATTTACTTTTTGTTCTTCATCTGCTATTTTTTGTTCTTCCTCATTTCTTCTATAAACACTTACTTTATATTGTTTTATCGTATATCCATTTTCAGCTACCACTTGAATATTTACTGTATTATTTCCATATTGCAAATTTTCTTCTCCTATTACTTCTACTTTTGCATTTTGCCTTTCTGGTATTGCTAAAATATTTAGATTTTCAGTTGTGTTGGAAACAATAGCATGATACTGATATATATCATTTGCAAATTCTGGCTCTATTGTTACATGTTCAATTGCTAAGGTTTCTAAATTAGCATTTGCTTTTTCCAAATCTTTTGTTTTTGTAACAGAAATGGTATATTGTGTTTTACTGGTTTTATCTGGTGAAGTAACCTCTATAACAATCATATTTAATCCTTCATTAAAATTTGTATTTCCAGTAATCGTTACATTCGCATTTATATTTTCTGGAATAGCTGTTACCTCTAATTGAGACAAATCTTCTGTTAAAAAGTAATATTCTGTTATATCTGGTGAAAATACAGGTGTCATTCCTTCATGATTTAATCGTAAGTTTTTTAATTTAGAATTATTACTGGTTACTTCACTTTCTTCTGAAATTTCAATCGTTTCTGTTTGTGTTTCTTCATTTTCTATGATTTCAATTCCATCTGTAAAACTTTGTACTTGAACACCTTCAGCATTATAGAATTCTCCCTGAATAGCAATATACTCAGTTTCAATTTCTTTTGCTTTAAATGTATATTTCACCAATTCACAATTTTGTTTCGGATGTTCTCCTCCTGTTTCATCATACCAAACCGTTATAATTTTACTTCCTGCCACATTTGTATTTTCTGGTCCTGAAACATATTCTAATAATTCATTATTAAAATATATCTGAATATCAAATGCTGCTACATCAATATTTGCTAAATTAATTGTAAAACTAAATTCTTCTCCATTTTTTATTTCTGTATTTGTTACTTGTAAATAAACACTATCCAGATTTTCATTTTCTACAGCTAGCGTTATTATACTTATATTTATTAACATGAGTAATATCATTAGAAAAATCACTAACTTTTTCAAACACTTTCTTCCTTTCTTACATATGCTATACATCTTTACTTAAGATACTTTATAAAATCATTGTACAATCTGTTTCAAACCTAGTATATGCCTTTGAATTAATAATAAATCCACTGATGTTGGTTTCTTTCCATTTTTGTTAATATTACTTGCCTTTTGAGATAAAAAATCTAATTCTTCTATTTCTAATATATGTCTTTGTAATTTTAATAAGTCTACACTATTAATTTTTCCATTTCCATCAACATCTCCATAAATAATGATTTCATATTCTGCTACCAAGGTTTGTACATCTGTATTCGTAAAAATTTGGACTTTTGAACCCGTTCCTACCAAATCTTGATTTTGTAATATATCTCCTAATTTATTCACAATTTGTACCTGATATTTTTCACTCACAAAAATATTTCCTAGCAATTTTTCTACTGTTCTATTTTCTTCTTCAATACCACTCATTTCATTTCCATTCACTTGTATATTTTCACTAAACTTTAAATCTTCTTCTGCAATCTTTTCTATGACATGTACCTGAATTGATTGGTTAATATCTTCATCTTCCTCTGAAAAAACCTGTATATTGGTTTTTCCTGTTTGAACTGCTGTAATGATTCCTATATCATTGACAGTTGCAACATTGGTATTTTCAGACACATATTGCACTATTTTATTATTAGCATCACTTGGTTCAACATTGGCAAGGATTTGATATTGCTCCCCTTCTTGTAAAGTAATCGTTTCAACATTTACTTCTATGCCTGTAACTTTACTATATACCTCTATATCGATACTTGTTTGCACACCATTTGAAATTGCTCGTACAGTAATGGTTGCTTTTCCAGAAGATACACCATATAGATTTCCATTACTATCCACTTTTACAATTTTTTCATTACTAGAAATATATTCTACTCTTTGGTCTTCTGCCTCTTTGGGATAAATTTCTATATTTAATTTACTGATTTCATTTTTTTGAATAACCGGATTATCTACTGACACTTTTATTGCTTCTACTTCGATTTCTGGCAATTCTTCTACATAATTTTGAAAAACATATCCCACCATTCCATTTTCTAAAATGACTCTATCCCATAATTCTCCACTTTGCTTTCCTTTTGCAATTCTTGTCATTGTTTCATTTTTAGAAACACTTGTTATTTTTTCATAACTTGTACTTGGACCACTTCTAACATTTAAAGTAGTTTCTACATTCGCATATACTTTTGTGTTATCTTCCACATAGTCTGATGGATTAATGGCTGGACTTTCTTCTTGTATTTCAGGCATATGATTATATACCGGAATCACAAAATTGATATTCAAATCTAATAAATTACTATTGGCATATCCTTTATAGATAATATTGGATTCACTATAAGGTGCTAATACATTTGTCATATATTGATGCCAAAATAGTTCTCCATTATTTGTATCATGGACATGAAATTTCTGTAAATAGATTGTGTTTTGTCCAATATTGATATAACTTGAGCCAATAAAGATACCACCACCAGTAATCGCTCTTTCTTTGGTATTCCAAGGAATTAAATATTTTGTCTTTGTTGCTTCACTTGCTCCATTTCCATCTCTTGCATATTTTAAACCATTAATGATGGCTCCCATAGGTTCTGAAGAACTAGTAGCTCCTATGTTGTAAAAATTATATAATCCTTCATATCCAGCTACTTTTCCACTAATTGAACTATGAGATAAAAATGGTCCCACTTCTTGTTTTATTCTAGAGGCCAAATGATAAGAACTTACTTTTGATTGAATACCTGCACTATATATTAAGTCAGAATATTTTTTATTCATGGTTACTGTACTTCCACTTGAAGTTAAGTAACTAACAATTTGGTTATAAAATTCTGTACCATATAATATTTTTTCAATTCCATCAACAGAATTGCTACTGCTATTAAAAGATAGTTCTTCAAATTGAAAAATTCTTGACTCATTTAAAAAATTTCTTGGATCCATGGTGTATAATAATGCTTGTTTTGAACAATCTACCCAACCACTATCGACCTCTACATTGTATTCTCCTGGTTTCGTATTTTTCCATCTATCGTTATATGATTTCGGTACTAAATTTTTTCCAAATATATTTTCATTTTGAATCACATAATCCCAATCTAGATTTGTATACAAGGCAGTAAAAGTCCAATTTGGATGATTCTTTTTTAACTCTTTTAAATACGACTGATAACTCTCAGGAAAGTTTTCAATTCCATCCACTATATTCACAGCTTGTACATTCTCTTTTGGAAATAGATATATGGCTAATAAAATAATTAAAATCATATACAATCCATATCGTATTTTTTCTTTTAACATATATTGCTCCTTTGCAATTTCGTTATGTAGTTTAAAATATAGAAAGTAAATATATAATTATTTATCTTTATACATTTACTTTCTACATTTTCTATTTTTATATCTTTACTGCTTTTACAATAATTCTTTTAGAAGAATCTGTTGTACAAGTAATTAAAGTCACTTCTATTCTTCCATCTGTTTTTTGTGATAAACATTGTGTTTCGTTTGGTTCTACGGTTTCTACTAAATATATTTGGTAAATGCCTTCATGATTATCCGTATCTATTAATGTAAATGTATCTCCAATGGATAATTTTTTCAAATCATGAAACATATTTTTTGTTACATAATTGTGTCCTGCTATACAAAAATTCCCTACTTCATTAGGATTGCCTCCATAAAACTTTGTAACAGATACACCTAATGCTTGATTACTATATTCAGAAATAACATATGTTTCTAAGTCTATTTTGGGTATTTCTAATTTGGCAATCACAGGATATCCTTTATAGGTTGTTAAAATACTTTCTTCTGTCTGATTAGAACTAGTATCCAGTGGTGTATTTTTTTCTTGTATCTCGCCACTGGTGTTTACGTTCTCTGTACTTACAAAACTGGTTTGCACTTGTTTATCTACTTTTCCAACTTCTCTTATTTCTATCCATTGATTAACCAATACACAAATAAACAGAAATATGGTTATTACAAAACCAATGAAAATTATCTGACTCTTTCTATCTTTGGTTTTCAATTGATTATCCTTCTATCTATTCTTTTTCTTCATGATAATATATAAAGAAGTACTCATAATTGCTATTATTATAACCACTATTGGTATATACAAATTCATACCTGTTTTTGGTAATTGTGCTGGTAAATTTTCTTCTGTTGTATTTGTCATATTTTCTTCTATGGTTCCTTCTGGTTCATTTTCTGGTATTTCCTCTTCTGGTGGTGCGTTTTGTGTATCTGTTACAGTCACTGTAAATGTATTTTCTGCAATAACTGCATCTGAAGAATCTCTATCAATTAGCTTGAAAGTAATTTTGTATTCCCCTGCTTTATCAAAAATACCTCTAAGATTTAATACTTTATTGACATTTTGTCCACCAATGGCGTATCCAGATGGATCACCCCAACCACTATCTATTAAGTCATATTCTGTCTGTGTTTCATCAGTTCCTTTTAATTGCACATTTCCCCCATCAGGTGTTGTTGCATCTAGCACAATTCTAGCATGGTCATAATTTTTACCCATTGCAGATGTTAAAGAAAGTGTCATTTCTTTTTCAACATTTACAATTGGTCCACCTGTATAAGATAAATCAAATTTGTAATCTTCATATCTTGGCTCTACCACAATATTTTTCTCTAAAGCAGTTGTTATATCATCATAATTTTCACTAGCATCTGGATTTGCTAATCCTTCTGCAGTCACTGCTAAATCTGTTGGATTTGATGTCATAATTCCTTCTTTTGCTCTAAAAGTGATACGCATACTTTCTTTTGGGCTTGTTCCTCCAGTTGAATCATAAAAAACAACTCTCACTCTTGTTCCATTGTCATTAGGTGTTCCACCATCTGTTTCCACATATTCTAATAAATTGTTATCATATGCGATATCAAATGTATAAGCTCCTAATGGTTTTCCAAAAGTAATGGTAAGTATTACGGTATCTCCAGGATTTACCGTATCTTTATTTGTAGAAATTTCTATATCATCTAATGCTGCTGCTTGTACTGGATTTGGATTAAATAATAGTATAAAAGTAAATAAGATTGATAAAATAAGTAATGTATTGCATATTTTTTTCATTTTTTTAATTCCTCCTTTTTTATTTTGTAATATTAGTATGTCTCTTTTTGATATTTTTATTAATTTTTGAAAAAGAAGAAATTTCCAATGTCCAATTGGGGACGTTTCTTTTTGGACATTTTCATATGAATATTTTAAAAACTGTTGTATTTCCAAGCATTTTAGGATATAATTACATTTGTTCTAAAAACAAAATTTTTTAATTGGGGGATTTTTATGAAAAAATTAGTGATTAAAGATTTATATAAAAACACAACTGAATATAAAGATAAGGAAATCACATTAGAAGGTTGGGTAAGAACCATTCGTGATTCTAAGACTTTCGGATTTATTGAATTAAATGATGGCTCTTTCTTTAAGAATGTGCAAATTGTATTTAGTGATACATTAGATAACTTTGCTGAAATCGCTAAATTATCTATTAGTTCTTCTATAAAAGTAACTGGTACCTTTGTTATTACTGAAAATGCAAAACAACCTTTTGAAATTCAAGCAACCAAAATAGAAATTTTAAATTTATGTGATTTAGAATATCCACTTCAAAAGAAAAGACATTCTTTTGAATATTTAAGAACCATTTCACATCTTCGTCCTAGAACGAATACTTTTAATGCTGTATTTAGAGTAAGAAGTGTGTTTGCATATGCCATTCATAAATTTTTCCAAGAAAGAGGATTTGTCTATGTACATACACCTATCCTTACTTCTAGTGATGCCGAGGGTGCAGGAGAAATGTTTTCAGTTACTTCATTTGACCTTGCTAAAGTTCCAACAGCAGAAGATGGACAAGTAGATTATTCAACAGACTTTTTTGGAAAACCTGCACATCTTACAGTAAGTGGACAATTAAATGTAGAAACTTATGCAACAGCTTTTAGAAATGTATACACTTTTGGACCAACATTTAGAGCTGAAAACTCAAATACTGTAAAACATGCCGCAGAATTTTGGATGATCGAACCAGAAATTTGCTTTGCAGATTTAAATGATGATATGGATTTAGCAGAAGAAATGCTTAAATATACATTTTCTTATGTATTAGAACATTGTAAAGAAGAAATGGAATTCTTTAATAATTTTGTGGATAAAGGATTATTAGATAGATTAAATAACGTGATTCATTCTGACTTTGCTAGAATTTCTTATACAGATGCCATCAAAGAATTAGAAAAAGCAAATGATAAATTTGAATTTAAAGTATCTTGGGGTGTTGATTTACAAACAGAACATGAAAGATATCTTTGTGAACAAGTATTTAAAAAGCCTGTATTTGTAACAGATTATCCAATGGACATCAAGGCCTTTTATATGAAACAAAATCCAGATGGAAAAACTGTTGCAGCAGCTGACTTGTTAGCTCCTGGAATTGGAGAAATTATTGGTGGTAGCCAAAGAGAAGAAAATTATGATAAATTAGTAGACAGAATGAAAGAATTAAACATGGATATAGATAGTTACAACTGGTATTTGGACTTAAGAAAATATGGTAGTTGTGATCATGCTGGTTTCGGACTAGGTTTTGAAAGAGCCATTATGTATTTAACTGGTATGCAAAATATCCGTGATGTGATTCCATTCCCTAGAACACCTAAAAATTGTGAATTTTAATTTATACCATTTTTATTTTATGTATAGAAAGTATGCATATAAAAATGTATACTTTCTAATTTTTTCTATTAAATTTCATCAAATAATTATTTCTATTTATATGTTTTATCCATCATTTTTATTCATATGTATATGTTTTCTTTATAATTTGTTTTTTTATATCCATCTTTATGGTTATGATTCTCGTTAATTTTTTCTTTTTTTCTATTATTTTAGTAATCACGATTCCTACTAGAATAAAAAAAATAACAATTGTAATTATTATAGCAACCAATATATTACTATTAGTACTACCACTTATTTTAATCTTCTTTTTTTTCGAAATCGTTTTCCCATATTTTTCCTTTATTTTCACGCCATTTCTCCTTTGTTTTTTCGTATTTTATTGTTAAATTTTTATTTTTTCTATCTGTATTTCTATTATACATTTAGTGCAACATTTTTGCAAGTACTTTTAGGTGCATATTTCGTCCTTTTTTAATTGTAAAATATTTGTAATAAATATATTTATATCGATTGGTGGTGATAATTTTGCAAAAATTAAAAATTCCTAGAAATCATAGTGGTATCACTAAAACTCTAAGATTACCAGAAAATTTAGTTAATGATATTCAAATTTTAGCTGATTTAAAAAATATTTCTTTTAATAAAGCTGTTATTGAACTTTTAGATTTTTCTCTCAAAAATCTAGATGATAATGATGAAAAATTAATTGAAAAAAAGCGAAAAGACTTCGAAAAAGACTTATAGACCCTATATACAATTTATATATATACAATTAAGCTATTACAATAAAAATACGGTTTAATTGTTCTAAGAAAATAAACAGGTAGTCACTTAAAACTACCTGTTTTTACTTTTTAGTATTGTCTTCCCCAAACTACCATTTTGGTTGCTGGTTTGCCACAACATACACAAGTATCCCCCAAATGTTCTTGTTCAAAAGGCATACATCTAGATGGCGCTCCTGTTTCTTCTTTTACTCTATCTTCACATTCTTGACTGCCACACCACATAGTTTTTACAAATCCTTGATTTTCTTCTAGATTTTTCTTTAATTCTTCCATATTGTGTGCAATTGTTGTTTTTTCTTCCATTCTCTTTTTACATACAGTATACATAGATGTTTGAATATCTTTTAATAATTGGTCTAATTTTTCTTCTATTTCTTCTAATTTTACTGAAATCTTTTCTGAAGTATCCCTTCTAACTAGAATAGCTTCTCCATTTTCAATATCTCTAGGTCCCATTTCAATTCTAACTGGTACCCCTCTCATTTCCCAATCATTAAATTTATATCCTACAGAATAGTTATCTCTATCATCTAATTTCATTCTGAATTTTTGGCTTAATTTTTCTTTTAATTTATTAGCTTCTTCTAATACCCCTTCTTTTTGTTGTGCAATTGGTACAATCACTGCTTGAATTGGTGCAACAAGTGGTGGTAATTTTAATCCTCTATTATCTCCATGAGCCATGATAACTGCCCCAATTAATCTTGTACTAATTCCCCATGATGTTTGATAAGCATATTCTTGGTCTCCATTTTTATTTTGGAATTTTACTTCAAATGGTTTTGTAAAGTTTTGACCAAAATAATGTGAAGTTCCACCTTGTAAAGCTCTACCATCATGCATTAATGTTTCTACTGTATAGGTTGCCTCTGCTCCTGCAAATTGCTCTTTTTTGGTTTTTTGTCCTTTTAAGACTGGTATTGCTAATAAATTTTCTATAATATCTGTATATACATCTAACATATCCATTGTAAATTTTTTTGCTTCTTCTGCTGTCTCATGTATGGTATGTCCTTCTTGCCATAAAAATTCTCTCGAACGTAAAAACGGTCTTGTTTCTTTTTCCCATCTTAGCACACTACACCATTGATTGTATAAAAATGGTAAATCTCTCCATGAACTTAACCATTTTGAATACATAGTTGAAAAGATAGTTTCAGAAGTAGGTCTTACACATAGTCTTTCTTCTAATTGTTCTCCCCCACCCATGGTTACCCAAGCAACCTCTGGTGCAAATCCTTCTACATGGTCTTTTTCTTTATTTAATAAACTTTCTGGAATTAATACTGGCATTGAAATATTTTTTACACCATGTTCCTTAAACTTTTTATCTGCATAGTTTTGTATATTTTCCCATATGGCATATCCATATGGTCTAATAGCGACAAATCCTTTTACATCTGTATAATCTGCTAATTCTGCTTTTAATACAATATCTGTGTACCATTGTGGAAAATTTTCATCTATATTGGTAATATCTTTTACAAATTGTTTATCATTTTTCATTATTTATCTCTCCTCATATTAAAATTTTTATTCTTTAAAATCATTTTTCCCTTCCCTTTCGGGCATTGGAGCCTCTTGCTTACTATGAGGTTTGCTTATTTCTCCTTGACTAGTAATATCTTCAATATGTTCATCATCTTTATCATTTTTGTTCTTTTCGTTTTCTACCAAATCATCAATAACAATTTGTTGATTACTATCTAATTTATATCTTGGTAATTCTGGTAAGTCCTTTAGAGAAGTATATCCAAACATCTTCAAGAACTCATCTGTTGTCTTATATGACATTGGTTTTCCTGGTAAATCTGTTTTTCCTGCTTCTTCTATCAACCCAAACTCCAATAACTTATATACACAAGCATCTGCAGACACTCCTCTTATTGCTTCAATTTCTGCTCTTGTAATTCTAGGATTATATGCAATAATCGATAAAGTTTCTAATGCTGCTGTTGATAAGTTAGGTTTTGTTCTTTTATCTAAAATTGGATATATATATTCATATAAGTCTTTTTTGGTTGCTAATTGATAGCCATCTTCTACTTGAATAATTTCGATTCCTCGATTATTTGCTTTATATTCTTCTTGCATGCTTTTGATAATTGTATGTATTTCTTCTTCGTTTTTTTCTAAAGCTAATATCAACTCACTCATCTTTACAATTCTTCCTGCTGCAAATAATATGGCTTCAATAATTGCTTTTGTTTTTTCTATTTCCATATACGCTCCTACTCTTTGAATTTACTATATATTATGTCAAAAAAAGCTTGTTGTGTCAAGGGTTTTAAAGGATTTTATGTAACTTTGATTCTATTTTATTCTTTTATGTTTATTATTTTTCTCCTCAATTCCCCTCTAATTGAATATTAGATTGTAGAGTTACTACTCTAGGAATATTTTTTGTTTACTTGAAATAATTGTAAAATTTCTTGCACTTTTTTATTTTATATGCTACTATATAAAAAAATACTAAGGAGGTAATTCCTATGAGTGAAGATAAAAAAATAGAAATTGTATCAGGTGATGAAAAAGATTTAGATATCTCTCCTGTACATGACCATATTAGCCCAATCAAACCTAAAAATACAGATGATAAAAAACCAAAAAACATTGTTATTCCTAAAGAGAAAAAAGAGGAAGACAAGAAATAATTTAATACTCCATATTAGAGCTACATAAAAAATGATTATATTAAAGTACCAAGTTTAACTTGTATTTTAACATAATCATTTTTTGTTCTTAATATCCTTTATATCAAATTCAATTTATATTTACCTTGCCTTTTTATTATAGATTCTTTTTAATCCTTTTTATATTCCACAATTTCTTCTAAAGTTTTAAAGTCATCTATTAGATATGTAGGATTTGATTTTTGTAAAATTTCTAGATTTTCATATCCATATGTTACAGCAATCGTATCAATTCTAGCATTTTTACCAGCCATAATATCTGCTTTTGTATCTCCTACCATTACTGCATCTTTTTTTGAAATATGTAATTCATTCATAATATAATTTAGAATCTCTGGATCTGGTTTAGGATTAAAATGACTTTCACCTGTTCCTAAAACGAATTCAAATTCATTTAAATGAAAACATTCTACCATTTTATCTAAAATTCTTTTTGGTTTACCAGACGCGATTGCCATATGAAATCCTTGGTTTTTTAAATTTTCTAAAATTTCTTTTACATTTTCAAAAAGTGTTGTTTCATCAGCATAATGACCTTCATCAATATAATATTTACGATATTTCTTTACATATTCATTAGCCAATGTTTCTTCACCTTTTGATAAAACACGTCTAAACATTTCTTCTAAATCTAATCCTGCTAGCCTTTGAAATTCTTCTTTTGTTATTTCTTTATTTCCATTGTTTTTTAATGTATGATTAAATGCTAAAAATACATCTTTTTCACTATCCCATATTGTCCCATCTGCATCAAATATGATCAATTTCTTTTCTAATTTCTTCATCCTTTTCTCCTTTTTTATTTACGTCTTTTTATAAATTTTTGCAATTATATACCTTTTTTCTTTTTACTTCAATATTATTTGTTAAAGTTTCGAATTTTTATAACATAACAGAAGTTCTATTTTCCTTATAATTGACTATCCCACAAAATCCTTGTATAATTATATATATTATGTTTATTTTAATAATATATATGAAAGGAACTTATCTACATGAATACTCACTATATATCCAAATTAGAATTTAATAAGGTATTAGAAAATTTGAGTAAATATTGTTCTACTAATCTAGGAAAAGAACTTGCTCTAAATTTACCAATATATAATGAAGTTAATATTGTAAAACAAAAATTATCTGAAACAGAAGAAGCTGTCAATTTAATCTATAAAAATTCCGTTCCTTCTTTTTCTGATATTCAAGATATTCACATCTATTTAATAAATTTAGAAAGCTCTCAAAGTTTAACAATGAAGGGCTTATTGGATTTGAATACCATTTTTATCTGTGCTCGCAATTTAAAAAATTATTTTTCAAAAGACTATATTGAAAAAGATGATTTTCCAATTTTAGAAGGTTTATTTTCTAGTCTATATACAAATGAAGGCGTCATTTCTAAAATTTCATCATCTATCATTGATGAAAATACGATAGATGATAAAGCTTCTCCAGAATTACAAAAAATTAGAAAGAAAATTAGAAATTTAGAACAAGATATTCGCTCTAAATTAAATTCTATGATTCATTCATCTTCCTTTTCTAAATATGTACAGGAAAATTTGGTAACTATACGAAATGACCGATTTGTCATTCCCATTAAAGAAGAATATAGAAGCCAGGTAAAAGGATTTGTACATGATGTTTCTAATGCTGGTTCCACTTTATTTATAGAGCCTATCTCTATCTTTGAATTAAACAACGAAATTAATCAATTACGATTAGAGGAAGAAGTAGAAATTGAAAAAATATTACAACAATTAACATCTCTTTTCTATCCATATATAGAAGAAGTAAAAGCAGATGTGAAAGTCATTAGTACCTTAGATTTTATATTTGCAAAAGCCCAATATTCTAAAGCCATTTCTGGAATCACACCAGCAATTAATATCAAAAAAGAAATTCATTTAATAAATGCAAGACATCCTTTAATTGATAAAAACAAAGTGGTTCCTATTTCTATAGAACTAGGAAAAGATTTTTCTACTTTACTAATTACTGGTCCTAATACTGGTGGAAAAACCGTTACTTTAAAAACAGTGGGACTTCTTACTTGTATGGCTTGTAGTGGATTAAATATTCCAGCTGACGAGAAGTCTAGTATATTTGTGTTTGAGCATATATTTGCAGATATTGGTGATGATCAAAGTATTGCTGATTCTTTAAGTACCTTTTCTTCTCACATGACCAATATTGTAGATATTACAAAACATGCAAATGAAAATTCCTTAATTCTAGTTGATGAATTAGGTTCTGGTACTGACCCAGTAGAAGGTGCTAATTTAGCAATTTCTATATTAGACTATTTTAAAACATTAGGTAGCCTTACCATTGCCACTACGCATTATCAAGAATTAAAAAAATATGCAATGACCACTTCTGGATTTGAGAATGCTTCTGTTGAATTTGATGTTGAGACCTTATCTCCCACATATAAGCTATTGATTGGGGTTCCTGGAAAAAGTAATGCATTTGAAATTAGTCAAAAATTAGGCTTAGATACCTCTATTATACAAAAAGCTAAAGACCTTATGTCTTCAAATGATATCACTTTTGAAGAACTTTTAAAAAATATATATGATGATAAACAAATAGTTGAGAAAGAAAAAGAAAAAATAATAGCAGAAGCTAACCAAATTAATATGCTAAAAGAAAAATTGCAAAGAGAAAATCTTGAAAAAGAAAGACAAGAAAAAGAAATTATCAATAATGCAAAAATTAAAGCCAGAAATATCTTATTAGAAGCCAAAGAAGATGCTAATGAAATTATTAAAGAGTTATCAGATGCAAAAGATTCTAAAGAAATCCATACTTTAAGAAATACTTTAAATGATAAAATAAAAAATATCCATTTAGAACAAACTATTTCTGAAAATACTTCTAATACCAATTCTCTTTCTAAAGAAGATATTAAACCTGGAAAAGAAGTGTTTGTTACTTCATTTAATCAAAATGGAATCATTCTTTCCCATGTTTCTAGAAATAATGAAGTTCAAGTACAGATTGGTAGTATGAAAATAAATGTAAAATTACATGTTTTGCAAAATCCTAAAAACACACATACTTCTAAAAATATGCATACTTCCTCTCATATCTCTAAGAGTAAACATATAAATCCAGAAATTAATGTCATTGGTATGAATGTAGAAGAAGCTAATTTCGTCATTGATAAATTTTTAGATGATTGTGCTATTGCAAAATTAGAAACTGTTAGAATTATTCATGGAAAAGGTACTGGTAAATTAAAAAATGGTATTCATCAATTTCTAAAAACCAATTCTCATGTAAAATCTTTTCGATTAGGTACCTTCGGTGAAGGTGAAATGGGTGTAACTGTTGTTACATTGAAATAAACTTTCATTTTTATATTAAATATCCATTATTTTTGCAATACCACGTAAGCGACCAAACGAACGTTAATAAGTGCGCTTGGGGCAACCTACAATTATTTATCTCTATAGGTTGCAACACACAAGGTATCAAAAAATAATGGATATTTATAATTTATAGAGTTTTTTTATTTATTTTTATTTTTACTTTTATCTTTATTTTCTTCTAATTTCTTTTTAGCCAAATCTTTTTCAAACATATTTGTAATTCCAAATAAAGTTAATAAATATACTAATATTACCATTGGAATTGTCAATCTTCCGATTGGTATTCTCGTAATTGCTATAACACTAAATAGTAATATTTGAGCTAAAGCCATAATTCCTATACTTTTTGCTAATACTTTTGCTATACTTAATTTGTGATAGCGAATTCCTAAATAAATTAATACGACAATAACAGCAATTACAAATGGAATAATATATGGTTTTATGATGTCTCTCCCCCTTGTATGTCCAATATCTTCTACTACTGTATCCTCTGCTGTCAATTCTGTTCCGTATTTTTCATTAATCTTGGTTATTAAATTGCTTTTTTGTTCATCTGATATAGAAGTAGTTGTAATAGAAACAGAATCTTCAAAAACTTCTACTTTTTGTATCATGACTTTTTGAATTCCAAATACTTCATCTGTGATTTGTCTAATATCTGATATATTAAATTCTGTTTTTAAATATAATTCTACTCTTTGCGTATCTTGATATTTTAAATCAAAGTTAAATCCTTT
This sequence comes from uncultured Clostridia bacterium, assembly GCA_944393375.1. Taxonomy (GTDB): domain Bacteria; phylum Bacillota; class Clostridia; order TANB77; family CAG-508; genus CAG-269. The sequence continues at coordinate 15,633 of CALXZX010000027.1, forward strand.
TACAGCAATCATGACAATTCCTGCTATGATTACCAATGCAATTAATATAATTTTTAGTTGCTTACTTTTTATGAATTGTTTCATCTGTAAATACCTCCTATTTTTCTGCTTTTACTTTTAACATTGTTGCTGTAATTAAATAATTATATAAGGCAATTAAAGCAATTCCCCAGAACATTACCATTCCGAAACTGCTAATTGTTGTCCAACTTGCAAAACAAAATGCAATAACAGAAATGCAAATTGGTATTAATTTCATAAAGAATTCTTTGTAACTTTCCTTTATTCCTTCTTTAACAGTTTCTAATTTTTTACTATCTTCACTTTTTTTGATTGTTGATAATATTTTATTGATAAATATATAGTTTAATATAAAAGTCACTATAATTCCTACAATTCCTTGAATAGATACACTTACATTTGTATATCGAATGACTAATAAATATAAGCTAATTAATCCGATAAATGCAATTGCTGATAATAATCCATTAACTTTATATCTAATGACAAATATAATGAATCCTATTAAAAGAACTATTCCAACAACTAATGCTAAATATGCAATATGTGTATTAGTTATATCTGATAATATATATTCATTTGACTTGATATCATATTGTATTGGTAATTTTCCTGAATCTAATACACTTGCCATTGCTGAGGTCTGTGCAATATTATCTTGTAAAGTATTTACATCTGTTGTAGCAGTTCCCATTGATAATTGTAATCTACCATTTTCTATTGGTTCATCAAAACTAGTTGTCATGATTTCTTGATCATCAATTTTTAATGTTATTTCTTTTGTTGTTTCTGCATTATCTTCAGTTGTATTTGTTTCATTTGAAGTCGTATTATCTGTTGTATTTTCAGTTTCTGTATTAGTTGTATTTTCTGTTGTTGTATTAGTATCTTCTGATGTCGTATTTGTCGTATCTGTTCCTTCTACATAAGTGTTACTAATATTTTCTAGTTTTTTAGTTCCTTCTTTATCAAATTCAATGTTCATATACACAGTTGTCCCAGTTGATGTTGAAGAATTTGAACCATACATAACATTTACTGATTTTATATCATTATTGTCCATTAATATTTCTTTGGTATCTGCATCAATAATTTCAAAATTCCCAATAGTATTCATATTACTTACAAAACTATCCGTATTTTCATTTTCTGGTATTTGAACTAAAATATCTCCTGTCTCATTATCTACTGATATTTCATATTCTCCTGCACCTTGTAATTCTAATCTCTCACTTATAATTTTTTTTGATTTCTCATAGTTTTCTACTGTTAAAACATCTTCACTATTATTTGGTACACTTTCTTTTGTGTACCCCTTTTCTGCTAATTGTTCATCTGTCATTTCTTCATCTGTTTCCACTTCATTACCATCTGCATCTTTTATGACATCTGTATTTTCTCTATTTACAGATAATCTTACATATCTAGCCCCATCTAAATCCATATCTAATGCATATTCTTTCACTTGATTTTCCATTCTATTTTGTACTTGTGTATACACTCCAAAAAATGAAACCATTGTTATTAAAATAATTAATACAATCATTGTGATTATTTTTACTTTTTTCATTGTTTTCTTCCTCTCCTTATTTGTTATTCTTCAATAATTTACAACAATTTTGTATTGTTAATGACCAATTCAAACCAGATTTTTAAATATTTGGCTGCATATTTACTCATCATGGTTCTGTCCATAAAGATTTCAAAATAATCTAACACTGGACATAATTTTGTATCTATTGTTAAATTTAATTTTACTTTTCTTTCTTCACTATTTAATTCCAAATTGGCATTGGTTACAGCATAGTTTACTCTATCATGAATATCAAATGTTGATAGATTTTGATTAGTAACTCTATCTCTATGCACATCTGATTTATCTGCCAATATTAAGGCTGCTGATATATCACTTACTGCTGTTCCTGTCTTTTCATCATGATTTCCAATCGCCATCATAATTTCTGTTCTTTCTTCTACTGGCATTCCCATATCTTTTAAAATATTAAATGCCATAATGGCTCCACTATGTGCGTGATCTACTCGATTAACACAGTTTCCAATATCATGTAAATATCCTGCAATTTTTGCAAGTTCTACTGTTCTTTCTGGATATCCTAATTTTTCTAAAATATCTCCTGCTCTTTTAGAAACGATAGAAATATGTCTATGACTATGTTCTGTGTATCCGAAGACCATCTAATTGTTTTTGAGCACCCTGTATTAAGGCTTCTACTTCTTCATTTTTTCTAACATCTTCTAAAGTAATCATTGGTATCCTCCTTATCGTTAGTCTTTAATGATTTTATATTAAATTGAAAAAAATATCAACTGTTTTTGGTAATAATTACAATATTTCTTCTCCTTTTGAGTATATCCTATTTTTATGTTTTTATAATTTGGAATATGAAAAAACTGTTATATAAAATAATATAACAGTTTCTTAACTATTCTCTTGGTAATACTCATGCCAAATAACAGTTTTTTCTGTACCTTCTATTTTTGCACCATCTTTAGTAACAAAATATGGAGAAAATGTAATTTCTGTTCCCTCACTAAATTCTGAAATAGGTATTTTATAGACAGCCAAAGTACCTGGCACTCCAAATATTGATGTAGAAGTAAGAGTTGTTGTTCCGTCAGCACTAGTAATATTAAAGCTATTTGATAAACTATATCTTTCACATTCAGTTGTTATTCCCTTATAGCTCATGTCTACTTTTATAGAATTCGTAATACTTAACATTGCAGCACCTGGTACTGCTGTGATAATGTAGTAGTTAGTAATTTTTTTCGTGCTATTATTATATATAAAATATTGATAAACTTGTGCATAATCATCAGATATATAATTTGCGTAAACAGTCATATCCTCTGAAACATCTGAAAAGTTTATAACAGTTGAACTGTTTAAAGTATCAGGAGTATTTGACCATCCTACAAATAATTCTCCTTCTCTCTTTTTATATGAAATCAATCCATAATTGTTCCCTTTTCTAACAAATTGAGTTTCTGTCGTATCGTCATCATATATTTTGGTAATCGTAAAAACTTCGGAATCGTCTATATATGTAACATTTTTTTCTTCATCTATTTCATAATAGTTGCCATTATTTGTTACTAACATAGGATAAAATTCTTCTTCTGGCATTTCTATCCCTTTATTTTCTAAGTTTTCTTTTAATTTACTATAATTAAAGTCTCCATTTTCTTCATAGCTTCCGTAATATTTCTAATTTTATCATTTCCTCATCTTGCGCAATAACAGTATCCTCTTTTGCATCACTTGCTTTTGTTAGTATTCCATTCTCACCAGTTAAAGTTGCAATCGTCACACCTGCTAAAATTAACAATACAATAATTGTAATAACTAACGCTATTAGTGTAATTCCTCTTTTCTCCTTTATTCTTTCTTCTAACTTTCTTTTCATTGTTGCTTTCCTCCATTTTCTTTTGTTTTTCTTAGAGTAACTGACTCTAAGAAAAATTTATTGCTTAAACTGCTATATTTTTTGATTATTGTTGAAATTACACAAATGT
>CALXZX010000028.1 GCA_944393375.1 uncultured Clostridia bacterium
TTTCATCTTTATCGCAAAAATAAATTATTCCATCAGGAAAAATATACCACTCTTTAACCTTTCTAATTTGTTTTCCCTTATTTGCTGGTTCATTATGCCCATGCATACTAATCGCCAATCCTTGAGATGCCACATATAGAAAACCGGAAAATAAAAAGGAATTGATTTTATAAATCACACATCATATAATGTTAGTATAGAAAATATGAATTTACTCAAGACAGCTTGTCTTGGGTATTTTTTTATGTTTTTCTCATAAATTTTAGAGAGGCGATTTATATGATGTTAGAAGAATATACTATTGGAAATACTCAAATCAAATTTTATGATGACTATATCGTTCAAGATAGTAATAATCAAAAAGAATATATAGACAATATTATAATTAATTTGATGAATAAATCCTCTTTATTGTAATTTGTACTGTTTTCATATATAATATCTGCAAGTTAAAGACAAATTACAAGGAAAGGAGGAACTGTGCAAGATGGCACATATGCAATATATTTAAGAAAATCAAGAGAAGATATTGAAGCGGAAAAATATGGTGAAGGTGAAACTTTAGCAAGACATGAGAAAATTTTAACAACTTTAGCTAAAAAAAGAAAACTACATATTTCAAAAATTTATAGAGAAGTTGTAAGTGGCGAAACAATTAGTGAAAGAAAAGAAATGCAAAAACTTCTTAGAGATGTTGAAAATGAAAAATGGACAGGTGTTTTAGTTGTTGAGGTAGAAAGACTTGCTCGTGGAGACACTGCTGATCAAGGAAGAGTTTCGAAAGCTTTTAAATATTCTCATACAAAGATAATTACCCCTGTTAAAACATATGACCCAGATAATGAATTTGATGAAGAATATTTTGAGTTTGGCTTGTTTATGTCTAGGAGAGAATACAAAACCATAAATAGACGTTTACAAAGAGGTCGTGAACTTTCTGTATCTGAAGGTAAATTTGTTGGAAATATTGCACCTTTTGGTTATGATAGAGTTAAACTAGAAAATGCAAAAGGTTATACCTTATCCATAAACCAAGATGAAGCCCCTATTGTCAGAGAGATTTTTAGATTATATGCTTTTGAAAATGCCACTATAAATTCAGTTACAAAACAATTAAATAAACTAAATTTAAAACCTAGAATTGCAAGTGAGTGGTCTATTTCTTCTGTTAAAGATATTCTATCTAACCCTACCTATATTGGTAAACTAACATGGAATAGAAGAAAGCAAAAAAAGAAAACAAAAAATGGACATCTCATTATTAGTAGACCTCGTAATCAAGATTATTTAATTTATGACGGATTGCATGAGCCTATTATTGATAATAAAACTTGGGAATTAGTACAAGAAAAAAGAAAGCAAAATACTCCAAAAATAAAACATAATAACACTATTCAAAATCCTTTAGCCGGTTTAGTGTTTTGTGAGAAATGTGGCAAACCTATGCAAAGACGACCATATACCAGAAATGACAAGCCTGCTATTATTATGTGTTCTAATTCTAAATGTGATAATATAAGCTCTAAACTTTATATTGTAGAAGATAAAATCATTGATGCTTTAAAAATATGGCTTGAAAATTATAAAGTAGATTATTCAATAAAAAATACTCTAAACTCTGATAATAATAAAATAATAGAAAAATCCATTAGTGCCACTAAAAAAGAACTAGAAAAAGAAAATGCTAAACTCAATAAAATTTATGAATTTTTAGAAAATGGAATGTACAATAATGACGAATTTATAAGCCGTTCTAAAACTATAAAAAACAATATTCAAAGTTTAGGAAATAAGTTAGAAGAATACAATTCTATATTACAAAAAAATCTAGAAATACAAAATCAAAAAGAAATTATAATACCAAAACTAGAAAATATTATGGATTTATATTATAATTTAGAAAGAGCTGAAGATAAAAATATTTTATTAAACAGTATAATTAGTAAAGTTACTTATCTAAAAACAGAAAAGGCTATAAAAAAGGATTCTGACCCTATGAACTTTGAATTGCATATATATCCAAAGATATATAAAATCTAAACATATAAATTTTTAAAGCTATTGCAAATTATCATTTTTTATATACTATAAAAAAGAAAATAAAAGGAGGAACTCCCATGAAACAAAAAACAAATCATCATATAACAATATTAGTTATAATAGTTATTTTATTGTTAGTTGGATTTATTCTTTTTTATTTTATTTTTAAAAATACTTCAACAAATAATATGGTAGAAAAGTATGTTAATGAGAAATATAATTTAAATTTAGAACTTCAAAAAATCGAAAAATATGTTGACTCATATGGGATAACGGGGGGAACTTATAATTATATTTTTTATTTTAAAGATATGGATGGCTTTGAATATAAAGCATATCTAAATACCGGATATAGTGATAAGATTAATAATGAAAAACTACAAAATATAAATCTAGACAATACCATTAAATAGATTTCACAGTCAATGGCTAAGATTGTAATTCCTGTCTTTAGCTATTGACAACATCGTGGTACACATTCTTCTGTTCCAATATCATTTAAAATTGCTTTTGCATTTTGATCTGGCATTCCAAATCTTTGTGATAAATATCTAAGTGATGCTGCCAATTCTCCATCTGGTCCACCATATTGTGAAATGATTACTTTTGCAAGTTTTGGGTCTGTACATTTGATATTAATTGGGTATTGTAACATTTTATTATATGTCCACATTAGTAATTCCCCCTTTCCCATGGCCATGGTTCTTCAAGCCATCTCCATTTATTGCAAGGATAATGAATCGTTAATGGTCCAAATACCTTTTGATATTTATCCTTTAATTCTTTTACTTCCTTACAATATTTTCTATGCAAACAAAGTGCTTTTTGGTCATCTGGGTGTGTATCTAAATATAGGGCTAATTCTGTTATCGCAAATTCAAGGCATCTAATTTGTTGTGCCATCTCCATTCTTTCATCACAATCTACTGTTCTTTTAGCATCTTGCATTTGGTTATAATACATTGTTTCATTTTCTTCACAACCACAATTTCTATTTTGATTTATTGACATTTGTTGCACCCCTTTCCTATTTCATTAGTCATTGCAATATAATTAATTTCTTCCATTGATTGACCTGGTGAATATGGACTTACTAATTCAGGAAAAATCGTTCCCATTTTTAATCCCACACATGGTTTAAATGTTCTATCCATATATTGGATTGGAACATAACTTTGTGCTAACATTGGATTTTCTGGGAATACGCTTTGTTCTTCATCAAAGCCACAATCACAACTATTTGAATTGTCTTCATAAGATACAACATGATTACATTTTGTTTCCATGATATCATTTTGCATTTCACATGAATTATTTGAATAATTGTTGTTCATACAATAGCATTGTCTTCTACTAAACATATTAAAATTCCTCCTTTTGTTACATTATATGTACAGTAACAAAAAAGGTTGACATTTTCATTATTGATTTCTATACAAATTCTTTATCTCTTTTCTTATCTTTATTCTGCAATTATTTTACTTTTTATTTGCATATAAATAAAGATGTATAAGAAAATATATCTCATACACCTTTATAATTTATACAGCATAATTAACCTTGTTCATAAATTTGTATATAATTTAAAATATTATATTTTTCATCTAAAAATGCAATACATAAAAATACAAACGCTAGTAGAATAATAAAAATAACTGTAGAAATAAGAATGTCCTTACACATTAATTTTCCATTTCCTTTATTTTTGTTAATACAAAAAGCATAAACAGGAACTAAATATATACCTATGATATACCCTATTGCATATATGGTTATATCATCAATTACACCACGAAACATCGCATGCATTAACAACATTGATAAAAATACATATATAGAATTTACAAACCATAATATGAATTGAATCAGAATATACATAGCTATTCTTTCTGATTTACGATATTTATTTAATACTAAAATAGACGCAATAAAACTAATTAAAAAAGATGCAATAATTACTATATCCATATCAAACCTCCCCCAAAAAGATGATTACTCATTCAAATCTTCCTCTTTTATAACTTCTCCCTTATCATTGTAATATGTAAATATATGCTCTCCATTTTCACCATAATATTCTTCTAGTTCTGGGTATCTTCTTCTAACTAGAAAATTTATATATTCATAATAATTAATACGCTTATCCCAAAATGACTGTGTATATGTTACCATTTTTTGATTTTCATAAGTAACAATGTCTTCTTCTTGACAAGTAACAGCAAAAAATAGTAATACATATGGACTACAAAACATGATTAAAACAATAAATAATATGATTCCTATAATCCTCATAGATTTCTTTTTTATCCTTAATATGAGTTGTATGATTCCTGCTATAAATCCTATTATAAAGACACCCCAAGATACTATATAAACCCATCCTCTATATTCCATATTACATTTCAGCAAAATCTCTCTTGATGCTACTAAAATAAAAAGATATAAAAACCAGTAAAATAATATTGTTTTTTTATATTTTTCAAAAAATGGCATTTGAACTTTCTCCTTTTATTAGATTACATTTGTAAACCATTTATAGTTTATATCAAGAAAGTTATTTTGTCAACAACAATTATATATTTTATCTTTTTATAGTAAATTCTTCTATTTTATGATATATTACTTTCAAAAGGAGGAATCTAATGATGGATATAAATTTATTAATCGAAACTGCTAAAAAAGCCAGAGAAAACGCCTATACTCCATATACCAATTACCAAGTAGGTTGTGCTTTACTTACCAAAAGTGGAAAAATTTTTTCTGGATGTAATATTGAAAATGATGGGCTTATGTCTATTTGTGCAGAAAGAGTTGCTTTTACCAAAGCCATTTCTGAAGGTGAAAAAGAATTTGAATGTATTTTAGTATTGGGTGGAAAAGAAAAATTACAGTACACATCTCCTTGTGGATATTGTCGACAATTCATGTCTGAATTCTGTGATAAAGATTTTGAAATTTATATGTGTTATGATAATGGCAAAATTACTAAAAAAACATTAGCAGATTTGTTACCTGATAGTTTTAATCTGTAACTTTATGATTTGGATATGTAGTATCAAAATTTGTATATAAAAAAAGAGGATTTCTCCTCTTTTTTATAAATTGCTTTTATATTTTTGCATATACTCCAATAATTTTGCTATCTGAAGCATTTGGTAATGTTTTTGGTCCACCTGATATAACTATTTTATCTCCACTTTCTAGTATACCTTTTTGTTTAAGTTTTTCAATTCCTAATTCAACAACTTTATCTATATTGTCTTGTTTCTCAACATAAATAGGTGTTACATTCCATACAATAGCTAATTGGTTAAATGTTCTTCTATTGTCTGTAATCGCTAATATTGGACATCCAGCTCCTAATCCTGCTAATTTTCTTGCAGAATCTCCTGAATTTGTATAACAAACAATCGCATCTGCTTCCATATTCATTGCAGTTACACATGTTGAGTATGCAATTTTTGTTTCAAAATCTGATAAATCAATATTATCATTTTTTCTAAATCTTTTCCAATAATCTATTTCTTTCTCTACTCTTTTAGAAATTTTTACCATTGTTTCTACACATTCTACAGGATATTTACCCATAGCACATTCGCCTGATAACATGATTGCACTTGTTCTATCATATATTGCATTTGCAACGTCACTTGCTTCTGCTCTTGTTGGTAAAGGATTATATGTCATAGATTCTAACATTTGAGTAGCTGTAATAGCTGGTTTATTTGCCTTATTTGACAATTTTATAAATTTCTTTTGCATAACAGGTGGCTCTGTAAAATCTGTTTCTGTTGCCATATCACCACGAGCAATCATTTGAACATCAGCATTTTCTACAATTTCCTCCATGTTTTCTAAACCTTCTACGTTCTCTACTTTTGTAATTATTTTTATGTCTTTTCCTCCGTTTTCATCCAACACTTTTCTAACTTGATCAATATCATCTTTATTTCTAGTGAAAGACATAGCAACATAATCATAATCATGTTCACAAGCTGTTTTTAAATCATTAATATCTTTTTCTTTTAAAGCTGGTAAACGTACTGCTGTTCCTGGTAAATTAATTGTTTTTCTGCTTCCTAATCCGTTACCATGCACAACTGTACATACAATATCTTTATCAACAATTTCATCTACTACTAATTCAATTGCTCCATCATCTATTAATACTTTAGCACCTGGTTTTACATCTTTATATAGTTCTTTGTATGAAACAGATACTCTGTCTTTATCTCCAACAATATCTTCATTAACTAATGTGAATTTTTGTCCATCTTCTAATTTAATTTTTTCGTTTTTACCTGTAACAAGCATTCCTGTTCTAATTTCTGGTCCTTGCATATCTAATAATAAAGCTACAGGTACCTCCATTTCTTTTCTTAATCTGATGATTTCCTCTGTTTTTTCAGATTGTTCATCCCAGCTTCCATGAGAATAATTGATTCTTGTAACATTTAGTCCTGCTTCAATTAATTCTTTTAATTTGTATTCACTTGCTGGTCCTATTGTTCCTACAATTTTTGTTTTTCTTAAAACTTCCTTCATTTCATATTCCTCCCTTATTATCTTAAAAACCAAGGTTTATTATATCATACTATAAGAACGGTTTTCAACATTTTTTTATTATTTTTTACATAATCTTAAAAATTATACCATACTTTATCTTTTATCAATAGTTTCTTTTTAATATTTGTAACTACTTATAATACACTATTTTTACAGTTTTAATATATTTTAATCATTGCATGTAAAGTTTTGTCATCTTCGCTTTTTATAACTACAATATTTTCCCCATTTTCTTTTGTATATTTACATTTTACAGTTTCACCTAATTTTATCTGATTTTTATATTGTATTCTCACATGGTTAAATGGTCTTTTTTGATATTCTTCTTCTGGCAAAGCTTCATACGCTAGATATAAATAATATAGATTATGCATATGACCAATGACATCAATGTCTCTCCTTCTAGCTGTATATGTCATTTCACTCAAATACGCTTTTGGTTCTCTTAATTTTTCAATTTTCTTATCTTTAAAAACACATTTTCCAAATTCTGATTGATATCTATCTGCTATTTCTGGTTCCACCCTTACTATCTTTTCTGTCTTGCTATTTACTAATAACCATTTTGAGGTTGCTATTGCACATAAATTATTATCTTCATCATAAACTTCAAAATCACGAAGCGCATAAAATTTTTCTATTTCTCTAGACCATGTATGAATTTCTAAAACTTGTCCATATTTTGGTCTTTTTAATACTTCTAGCTCCCAATCTAATAATAACCAACTTACATGTGTTTCATCTGTTGTATTAACACCAATTCCTACACTGTCAGAATGATATGCTGCAATATCTTCTAAGTACTCTAAAATAGCAATATTACTTACTTCATCTTTTGCCCATACATCTTTTAATCCTATTTTAAATTTTTCCTTGTATATCATGTTTTTCTCCTTCCGTCTTTTTGGGACACTCCAAATTGAACATTTTAGTTCTTTTTGACGTGTCCCCACTTTTTTAATACCCTGGTTTTTCTAATAATTTAAACATATTCTTTTTGTATTCTTCTACTCCTGGTTGATTAAATGGATTAACTCCTAATATATTTCCAGACATAGCACATGCTTTTTCAAAGAAATAGATTAATTCTCCTATATTTTCTTCATCTAGTTTTTCCATCTCTATCACAATATTTGGAACATCTCCTGATACATGTGCTTTTATCGTTCCTTCCATTGCTTTTTTATTAACATAGTCTAAACCTTTTCCAGCTAAATAATTTAGTCCATCTAAATTATCATCATCTGGATGAATAGTTATATCTGAATTTGGTGTTTTTATACTAATAACCGTTTCAAATAAGTTTCTTCTTCCTTCTTGAATATATTGCCCCATAGAATGTAAATCTGTTGTAAAGTCAACTCCTGCTGGGAAGATTCCCATTTGATCTTTTCCTTCGCTTTCTCCAAATAATTGCTTCCACCATTCTGTAAAATAGTGCATTTTTGGTTCGTAATTTACTAATATTTCTGTATTTTTATATAATTTATATAATATATTTCTTACAACTGCATATTGATAACATTCATTATATTTTAGATTTGAATCATCATATCTGTCTTGTGCTGTTTTTGCCCCCATCATTAATTTATCAATATCAATTCCTGCTACTGCGATTGGTAATAATCCAACAGCTGTTAATACAGAATATCTACCACCTACATTATCAGGAACAACAAATTGTTCATATCCTTCATTTTGTGCTAATGTTTTTAATGCTCCTTTTGTTTTATCTGTTGTTGCATAAATTCTACTTCTTGCTTCATCTATTCCATATTTGTTTTCCAAAATTTCTCTAAAAATTCTAAATGCAATGGCTGGTTCTGTTGTCGTTCCGGATTTTGAAATAACATTAACAGAGAAATCTTTATCTCCTATATATTCAATTAATTCATTAATATAATTTGGACTTAAGTTATTTCCAACATATAATATTTGTGGATATTTTCTTTGCTTGTTTGGTAACATGTTATAAAATGAACTGGTTAGTGCTTCTATAACTGCTCTTGCTCCTAAATATGATCCACCAATTCCAATAACCACTAATATATCAGATTCTTTTTTTATTTTTTTAGCTGCTTTTTTAATTCTTGCAAATTCCTCTTTATCATAGTTTGTTGGTAATTCTAACCATCCAACAAAATCTTTTTCATCATTTGTCCTTCTGTGTAAATCTTTATGTATATTCTCAACTTGTTCTTTGTATGTTAAGATTGTTTTTTGTGTAATTCCTGTGTGTTTTAGGTTTAAACTAATATTTGCCATATAATTACCTCTTTTCTTCTTTTTATTTTATGGTTATTATATCCAACTTGTTATTATATTGCAAGATATTAAAATAAAAAAACGGGATTTCGGGGACGGACTCATTTTTCCCTTTTTAGATTAAAACCTAAAAAAATATAGATTATAAAGCCATTACACAATTTTGTATAAACCAAATTTTCACAAAAATTCTAATTTGAATTCACAAAATCGCTTCATTTTTTATATTCTATATTTTATCTTGATTAATTTCGAAAAAGGGAAAAATGAGTCCGTCCCCGAAATCCCGTTTTTATCTCATAATTTCGTCCATAACTTTTGCTAAGTATTTCATACTTGTTAGACATTGTTCTAATGTGTTTCCTGTTGCTCCTACTTCTATGATATTTGCATATTTTCCTGTGTGTTGGTTATATCTAGATGTTGTTAGCATAATTGGTTTAAATAGTCCTGGATATAATTCTTCTGCTTTTTCTTGTACTTTTATAGCAAATTTTAAGTTTTGATTCCAATTAGGATGCCATAATCCTCCTGCATTGGTTCCGATAACAAACATGATTTGTGCTGCTTCTTCCTCTCCAATTTTGACAGTTGGTGCATAATCGCTTCTGCTTCCTATCGCATCTCTATGTAAATCAATGATAATATCTGATGGATTTGTTTGTAATAAACTTTCTACTGTTTTTAAGGAATTTGTATATGATCCGTTATATGATGGATAATCATGATAACTTGTATCGTGTATCACATTATATCCATATTGTTGTAATTGGTTTGTCAGTTCTGTTCCTACTCTTGTTACTGTAAAGTTTAAATCTGTTGTTCTGAAATTTCCAGTTGGTGTATAAGGATATAGCTCACTTGATGTATAACTTTCACAACTATGTGTATGAAATATCATGACATTTTTATTTTCAATTGTAATATCTGGTGTTAACATTTCTTGGGTTAATTCATAATCTGTTTGATTTCTGATTTTCACATTTCCATATTGTGCATTATAATTTTCTGTTATTGGATTACTTGTAACGACTTCTGTTGTAACACCAGTTTCTGCCAATTCTACGTTTTGTTCTTCTTCTGTATTTTCTGTTTCAACTTCTTCTGATACCTCCATATTTTGAATTTCATCTATAGCGCTAATTTGTGTTTTTAACATTGATTCTAATATATCATTTTTACTTAATTTTTCTTTTTCCTTTTCTTCACTATGATTAATAGATGCTACAACAGGAAGTGTAGCATCTAAACAGGATAATAAACTATGACTAGATAATTGATTGGTTACATTTTCTACTTTTTGTGTAACTTGTTCTGTATTTTTCTTTGTTCCAGAAAAATAATTGGTGATACTAAATATCAGTAAAATAAGTACAAATATACATATAATATATTTTACGATATCCTTTAATCTTAATACTGTTACATTAAACATATACCTTTTCTCCTTTGTCCAAATTCCTATATATATGTATATGCAAAAGTTTTTAGAATATTATTAAATTTAATGATTTTATTCATTAAATATTTAAAAAGTATATAGAAATATTTAAGTAAGTAGCAAAAAATAGCCATAAGACATAAGGTATTAATAAAATTCCAGATAGTTTATTTTGTTTATAAAATTGATAAGTCATAATAATAACCAATACATCTAAAATAATAATCCATAAGACAGATAATAATCTAAGTCTAAATACAAAAAATATAAATGTCCATAAATAATTAAAAATTAATTGAGTGTAATATAGCTGTTTAGTTTCTTTTGGCACTTCTCCTTTTTCTTTTAAAAGTGTATAAGATATTCCTATTAACAAATAAATAATTGTCCAAGCAATTGGAAATACAATTCCTGGTGGAGATAATGTTGGTTTTATTAAGTCATTATAATCCATATAACCAGATGTAATCATTCCAACAATTCCTCCAATGATTAATGGAAACAATGCATGAAATATCTTTTTTACATTTTGATTGATTTTTATATAAAATCCCTCCCTTCTCATTAAAAGATATTTTTAAAAAGCAAAATTTATGATATATGTTGAAAATATATAAAAAGAAAACCTTTTAAATTCGGTTTTCTTTTTTTAAAATATTAAAATGTCCAAATAGAAACGTCCCCAAATGGACATTATTCCTCTTTCACTAACACATTCTCATTTCCAACAATCCATCTAAAAATATCCAAAATATCTTCTGTTACATACATCTGCCCACAACTTTTGTTTTCATTATCCACTTGAACAAAAACAGGCATATTATTTTTATCTCCATTAAAATATTTTATAGCACCTCTTAATTTCTTCTTTTCTTCTTCGTCAGCATTGGTAATGTTTAATACCAAAACCTTATGTTTTTGTTCTCCAAAATCTTTAATATCATTTGCAACAATTTTTGTGGCATCATCTTCACGAATACTTAATCTTCCTTCTACTAATACAATATTTTCTTCTGTTAGGCTTGAACCTGCTTTCATATAGGCATTTTCAAATACAATAATTTCTGCTTGACCATATAAATCTTCGATGGTAACAAATGCCATAATCTTGTTATTTTTTGTATATTTCTTTTTGATAGAAGTAATAATTCCTGCATATTTGACATGGTCTCCATCAGAAAATTTTGGCT
This sequence comes from uncultured Clostridia bacterium, assembly GCA_944393375.1. GTDB lineage: Bacteria > Bacillota > Clostridia > TANB77 > CAG-508 > CAG-269. Next base: position 11,503 of record CALXZX010000028.1, read on the forward strand.
TTTCTAAATTCATTTCTTCGCCATCATATTGCATTGATACGTTTTGTTCATCGATTTCCTTCATTTGCATTGTGTTGATATTGGTTTGTCTTTCAATTTGACCTCTTAATTTTTCTAATGGATGTCCTGATATATAGATGCCTAACATTTCTTTTTCTGTTGATAGTAAATCTCTTTCTGACATTTCTTCATGTTCTTCAAATACATATTTCTTTTCATTCATTTCTTTTTTATCTTCTTCAGAACCTAAATCAAACATAGATACTTGTCCTGAAAAGCCCTTTTTCTTGCTGCTTTGAATGGTATCTACAATGTTTTCGAAAGAAGCAAGTAATGTACTTCTGGTTTGCTCAAAATTATCAAATACACCTGCTTTTATTAAACTTTCTATACATTTTTTGTTAACCGCATCATCTGCAATTCTTTCACAAAAATCAGTAAATCCTTTGTAATCACCATGCTCATTTCTTTCTCTAACAATGTTGTCAACTGGTACAGTTCCTACATTTTTGATGCTACCTAATCCAAATCGAATTTTTCCATCTTCAACTGTAAATTTGGTACTACTTTTATTAATTTCTGGTTTTAAAATTTCGATTCCTAAGTTTTTACATTCATCTATATATTGTGGGACTTTATCTAGATTTCCTAAATAACTATTTAATGTTGCTGCCATAAATTCTGCTGGATAATATGCTTTTAAATATGCCGTTCTATATGCCACAACTGCATAGCAAGCAGCATGTGATTTATTAAATGCATATTTTGCAAATTCTGCCATTTCGTCAAAGATTTTATTCGCTGATTCGCTATCTATTCCATTTCTTACACATCCTGGCACAATGACATTTCCATTTTCATCTACTTGTCCATTGATAAAAACTTCTCTTTCTTTTGCCATGACATCTAGCTTTTTCTTTCCCATGGCTCTCCTTACTAAGTCAGCTCTCCCTAAAGAATAACCAGCTAAATTACGAACGATTTGCATAACTTGTTCTTGATATACCATACAGCCATAGGTTACATTCAAGATTGGCTCTAAGCTTGGATGAGTATATTCATTATGTCCTGGATGTTGTTTTCCTTTAATATATCTTGGAATTTGGTCCATTGGTCCTGGTCTATATAAAGAAACACCGGCAATTAAGTCTTCTAGGCAGTCTGGTTTTAGTTCTTTCATAAAGTTGGTCATTCCTTGTGACTCAAATTGGAAAATACCACAAGATTTTCCCTCTTGCCATAATTTATATACCTTAGGATCTGCCATTTCTTTATCAAATTCGACTTTAATCCCTTTATCTTCTTCCACCATTTCAATGGTATCTTGAATAACCGTTAAGGTTCTTAATCCTAAGAAGTCCATCTTTAATAATCCTAGTTCTTCCAATGTTGTCATGATATATTGGGTAGAAATTTGTCCATCACGAACATATAGAGGAACATAGGTATCTACTGGATCTTTTGTAATAACCACTCCACAAGCATGGGTAGACGCCTGTCTTGGCATTCCTTCCAATCCCATAGCAATATCTAATAAATTTTTTACTTGTGGATCATTTTCATATTTTTCTCGTAATTCTATATTTTGTTCTAATGCTTTTTTTATGGTGATATGTAATTCATTTGGTATCATTTTTGCCAATGCATCTGCTTCTGCATAAGGAACATCCAATACTCTTGCTACATCTCGAATAACCATTCTTGCAGACATGGTTCCAAAAGTAATAATCTGTGAAACATGGTCATGACCATATTTTTCAGATACATAATCAATCACTTCTTGTCTATGGGCATCACTAAAGTCAACATCAAAATCAGGCATACTGATTCTTTCTGGATTTAGAAATCTTTCAAATAGTAAATCATATTTCATTGGGTCAATATCTGTAATTTCAATAGCATATGCAATAATAGATCCTGCACCTGATCCTCTTCCTGGTCCTACAGAAATGTTATGGGTTTTGGCATAATGAATGAAATCCCATACAATTAGAAAATAGTCCACATATCCCATCTTTTTGATAACACCAATTTCATATTCTGCTCTATCTAAAATTTCTTTACTTGGATTTTCTCCATATCTTTTTTTAATACCATCATCACAAAGTTTTTTGAAATAATCATAATGTGTTGGATATTCTGGTGGTACATCATAATTGGGTAATATAGTATGCCCGAATTCAAATTCTACATTACATTTATCTGCAATTTTTACTGTATTTTCTATGGCATCTGGAAATGCACTAAAATATTCTGACATCTCTTCTGGAGATTTGACATATAGCTCATCTGTATCAAATCGCATTCTATCAGGATCACTCATTCGTTTTCCTGTTTGAATACATAATAGAACTTCATGATTATATGCATCCTCTCTTTTTAAATAATGGGCATCATTTGTAGCCACTAGTGGTATATCTAATTTTCTCGCTAGTTTTACTAATTTTTGATTAGCCAATACTTGTTCTTTAATTCCATTATTTTGGATTTCTATATAATAATCTTCTCCAAAAACTTTCTTATGCCATAAAGCTACTTCTTCTGCTTTTTCTTCTTGTCCATTTAATAGAGCTTGGTTAACGGCACCTGCTAAACAAGCACTTAAACAAATCAATCCTTCATGATATTTTTCTAACACCTCTAAATCAATACGAGGTTTGTAATAATAGCCATCTACAAATCCAATAGAAACCAATTTACTTAAATTTTTATATCCTTGATTATCTTTTGCTAATAAAATCAAATGATAATAATGGTTATCAATATTTGGCTCTTTATCAAATCTACTTCTAGGTGCTACATACACTTCACAACCAATGATGGGTTTAATTCCTTCTTTTTTACAAGCTTTATAAAAGTCAATGGCTCCATACATAACCCCATGGTCTGTGATTGCCATTGCCTTCATTCCTAATTCTTTTGCTCTAACTGGTAAGTCTTTTATTCTATTTGCTCCATCTAATAAACTAAATTCACTATGTATATGTAAATGCACAAAATCTGACATATTTTTTCCTCTTTTCGTATTTCTTTTTCTATTAAAACTTCTTATTCTTTTTTGCATTATATCATAATTTTTATAAATGTCCAATTGAAAACATTTCTTTTTTGGGACATTTGGGGACGTTTCCTTTTGGACAATTATCTTAAAAACATTACCATTTATCGTAAAAGTCTAAAAATTGCTAAAAAATGCTATCCTATATGGTATAATGAATAAAAGGGGGAAAATCCATGGATATTAAAATAACAACAAATATATCTAATGAATTTAAAGAAACATCTATTATCATAAATGCACCAGAATTATCTGATGAAGTACAAAATGTCATTAACTATATTTCTAATATAAATGCTGTTCCCCATCAGATTATGGCAAGCAAAAATAATGAAATCTACTTCATTGATTTAAATAAAGTCATTTGTTTCTTTAGTAAAGATAAATATAACTATGCAAGAACCCATGACGGAACTTATAAGGTAAAATATAAATTGTATGAATTAGAAGAATTATTAAAAGCCAAAGATTTTATAAGAATTTCGAATTCTTGTATTATTAATATACAACAAGTATCATGTTTTGATACCAGTATACTTGGTACAATTTTAGTAAAACTAAAAGACAATACACAAGAAACTGTTTCTAAGAGAAATGTTTCACATATCATGAAACTATTAAAAGAAAGGGGGAATTTAAAATGAAAACTATTTTTAAAAAACTATTAAAAATTCTATTAATCTTTATACTTTGTTCACTTGTTCTTTATTGTACGCTTACCGCAATCACTTTTTATCGTTTATTTGATGCTATTGATATTCACTTGTTCAGTGATACGAGTCGTCTTCCTGATAGTGATAAAGTACAAAGGATTGGAGATACTGTTGAACCTTATCTTAATGTGTTAGAGGAAGAACTTGCAAAATCACCCTATCTAAATGATGGTGAAGAACATACTATAACAGATGGGCATATGCACACATTAGGCGAATTTTATGACCCATTAAGCTTTGCTATATGGGCACATCTACAAAATGCACTTTATTATGTATTTACGAAATACATTCTGATATCTATCCTAATAGGAGTTGCTATTGCTATCGCTTATGCTGTTATTACAAGTAAAAAAATAAATATTATTTTAAAGATTCTCCTAGGATATATCGCCATTATATTACTAATTCCTCAAATAATAACATTTAGTATTACACATAACTTATACTTTGCTACAAATATATCAGCCGTATACGTTAACAGTGGTTTAACTTATTTTTATATTGGATACACTATCTTATTCATATTGATGTATGTAATAAATTATATCATTGGTAAAAAGATGACAAAAAAATTAAATGAAACAATTAAGAAACAAAATCGAGTAGAGAATAAATAATTATTTTATTTATTCCCTCTCACACCACCGTACGTACCGTTCAGTATACGGCGG
>CALXZX010000029.1 GCA_944393375.1 uncultured Clostridia bacterium
ATATATCCTTTTATATTCATTGATTTTACAATATCTGCAATAAATTGCATACATAATCTATCTTCATCTTCAATCCAACGAGGCCATAAATGTGAAATGTCATGTATAAAATCTTCACAAATCTTATAGTCTTTAAATCCTAGCTCATCAATACCATCTTCATTTTTTAATATAATGATATTATGATAATATTTTCTAATATTATCAATATCAAATACTCGTATTTGATAAAGCCCTCCAGACAAGGTATATTCAAATCTATCACTACTTAGTTTTGGTGTATCATTATCTGCAATTGGATATATGTGATAATCAGAAACTTCCTCTATTCGTATATTATCTCTTGCTAATAGATGCATAATTTCTTTTGAATTTTTAATGATTTGCTCTGTTCGTTCCTCTGTCGATTCTTGATGCTCTGAATCTCCATTCATAAAATCAATACAGTGTTTAAAAGTCGGTGTTGCAATATCATGAAACAAACCGGCCAAAGTTTGTTTTTTATCATGTGTAAAATTCCATATAATTAGTGCAACTGCAACACTATGTGTTAATGATGAATAAAAATATTCATCATCATATATTTTTGTATATAATGTACCACAAGACATTCCAATCCCATCAAGTCTGAGCATTTCTGGGGTATATATATATTCTAATAGCCATTCTGGAAATTCTGGTGATAATATTGTTAAATACTGTTTTATCTCTTCATTTAAATTTTCTAAATATTTATTCATATATATTCTCTCCCCTCCTTATGTTTCTACTCTTTAATTCCTTTTTATTGTTTTTCTATTAAAATATGTATTTTATTGTATACGATTTCTCCATTGTTTTAATATTCTTTTAAATCATACTTTATTAATTTTTCTCCATCATATTCAAATTTTCCAGAGAAAAATCTATTATCCTTTTGTAATTTGTCTACAAAAATATAATCCCCTTCCCAAGTTGGTAATGTATGTATTTTTTCTTTCTCTATCCATTTTAAATCACCTTCATCACACTCTATTAAATTTCCTTCAAATTTAGTTGCAGTAAATACATACATATATTCTGTTTCCCATTTATTGGACACATATGTTACAATTCCTCTCAATTGATATTCTTTTAGTGTCAATCCTGTTTCTTCTTTTACCTCTCTTATAATACATTCTTCTGGACTTTCTCCTTCTTCAAATTTTCCACCAATTCCTAACCATTTATCTTTATTAATATCATTCTTCTTTTTTGTTCTATGTAACATTAAGTATTTACCATCTTTTTCTATATAGCATAGGGTCGAAAGAATCATATTAGTTTTCCTCCATATTCTCTATTACATTTTCTATTCTTTTTATAAATGTATCCTTATCACTTAATGCTTCTATAAATTTCTTTTTTGCAAATTCAAATTCTTCATCATATAGATAAGTTTTTGCATATCCATTTGGTCCATATTTATCATTTAGATGTTCATATACTTTTTGTATTCGTTCCTTTTTAGGGATACTAGGAAAATTATTGATATAATATATATATGCCCTTTTTATAGAAACATCTATACTTTTTATTGTTCTGTCAGCTGTACTAACAATTTTTCCATAAATACTTCTAGGCTCATGTTTACTTGATGCTCTATGGTCTTCAATGGCTTCTTTTATGATTTGAATTTCTTCTTTTGTAAACCATTCCTTTATTTTTTTATCTTTCATAAAGATTTCTGCTGATAATTTTTCATGTATTTTTGGGTCAATATAATGTCCTAAATCATGATAGGCAGCTACTGTATATACCATATTTTTATTGACTTTATATTCTTTTGCAATATGTAGACTGCGATTGATAACTATATGTATATGGTTAATACCATGAGATGGTTCATTTCTTTCATATAAAGGAAAAATCTCTGTTTCTATATAGTTTTGTAATTCTGGCTTTATTTCATCATCAATTTTTTCAAAGTTTATGTGTAATATATTTTCAGTTTCATCCACTTTTACATACATATTTATTTTATTTTTATCATCCAATAAATAAGAAATATATGGTTTTTCTAAAAGAAGAATTGTTGCTAATCGTTTTTCTTTACTTAATAATTCTGATATTTCTATCCATTGAGAAGTATTTTCTTCAAAATTTTGTGGAGTTCCTTCATATGTATTGGTTCGAAAAAGAGTAAAATAAAATTTTCTATCTGGATATTCTAATGTCATTTTTCCTTTATAGGTCAGATTTTTAATATCCATTCCTGTTTCTTCTTTAACTTCTCTAATGGCTGTATCTCTCGGATATTCCTTTTCTTCTATTTTTCCTCCTGGAATTTCATAATATCCTGCTTTTGGATTTTCTTTATTATATCTTGTTACTACTACACTTCCATTTTCAATTAAAAAGCAACGTACAGCATTTCTTTCTTTCATAATACTTATTCCTCTTTTCTTGTATTTACTATATGTATATCATATTTTCTTATTTTTTTCTATAAAATATATATTCTTTTATGAAATTTGATTATAAATAGAAATAAAAAAAAAGAAGTTCAAACTTGAACTCCTTTTAGAAAATACCTACGACTTCTCCATTTTCATCTATATCAATACTTTCTGCAGCCGGCACTCTTGGTAATCCTGGCATTGTCATAATTTTTCCTGCAAGTGCTACAATAAATCCTGCACCAGTTTTTAATTCTAAGTCTCTAATCGTAATATTATATTCATCTTTGCATTCTAGATTTTTAGGATCATCTGAGAAAGAATATTGTGTTTTAGCAATACAAACTGGAAGATTGGCATATCCTAATTCTTCGATTCTTTTCATTTCTTTTTGTGCTGCTTCTTCAAATACAACACCTTTTGCCCCATAAATCTTTGTTGCTACTTTCTCTATTTTTTCTTTAATTCCTTCATTTAAGTCATACATATATTGGAAGTTTTCTTCTTTTTCTGTTAAATTTACTAATTTTTGAGCAATATCGATAGCACCTTCTCCACCTTTTGCCCAACCTTCTACTAAACTTAATTCTACTCCTTTTTCTTCTAGGTGTTTTCTTAAACACTCAATTTCTGCTTCTGTATCAGAAGTAAATCTATTAATTGCTACAATAACATTTAATCCAAATTTATCTTTGATATTAGCAATATGTCTATATAAATTGTCTAATCCTTTTTCTAGACCTTCAATATTTTCTTCTTGAATTTTATCCTTTTCAATTCCACCATGATATTTCAATGCTTTTATAGTTGCAACAATGACAACTGCATCTGGCCTAATTCCTGCTTTTCTACATTTAATATCTAAGAATTTTTCTGCTCCCAAATCTGCTCCAAATCCTGCTTCTGTAATCGTATAATCTGCCAATTTTAAAGCAAGTTTTGTTGCTGCAATACTATTGCATCCATGAGCAATATTTGCAAATGGTCCTCCATGAATAATCGCTGGTGTATGTTCTAAAGTTTGTACTAAATTTGGTTTAATAGCATCTTTTAATAAGACTGCCATCGCACCTTGCGCATTTAAATCTTTTGCATAAATTGGTTTATCTTCTTCATTATATCCGATTAAAATATTTCCTAATTTTTCTTTTAAATCTTTGATATTTTCTGATAAGCATAAAACAGCCATAATTTCAGATGCAACTGTGATATCAAATTTGTCTTTTCTTGGTACAATTTTACTTTCTCCTGAAAGTCCTGTTTCTACAACTCTTAGTTGTCTATCATTTAAATCTACACATCTTTTCCAAACAACTTCTTTAAATTTCAATTCATTTCCAAAATAGATATGATTGTCAATTAAACTAGCTAGTAAATTGTTAGCAGCTGTAATTGCATGAATATCTCCTGTAAAATGCAGATTAATATCTTCCATTGGAGCCACTTGCACTTTTCCTCCACCTGTTGCTCCACCTTTGATTCCAAATACAGGACCTAAAGATGGTTCTCTTAATGCTAAAATAGATTTTTTATTAATTTTTCTTAATCCATCGCTAATTGCAATCGACATGGTTGTTTTTCCTTCTCCTAATGGTGTTGGACTAATTGCTGTTACTAATATTAACTTTCCATCTTTTCTATCCTTTACTTTTTCATATAATTCTGAAGAAAATTTCGCTTTATATTTCCCATATAACTCTAAATCATCTTCTTTTACATCTACTTTTTTTGCAACATCTACGATATTGTCTAATTTTGTGTTTCTTGCAATTTCAATATCTGTCATTTTTTTCACTCCTTTTTATTTATTTCATTTTTTCTCTTAAGATATTTTTCTATTGTTCAACTACATTTTACAAAAGATATTCCACATCCCCCCTTATCTTTCAATCTACAATGACTTGTCTATTTTCTAAATATTCATTCAAATGTCCTAAAACAGAAACATCTAAATCTATTAGTTTTGTTGGTAAATTATATATATCAAACCATTTGCATTCTGTTACTTCACTATCATTAAACTGTATATTCCCTTCATATTCTTCACAAAAAAACACATGATTCATAACATAAACTTCATCCTTATTAGGATACACATGATATGTTTTTTCTCCTGAAAAGATTCCATATAGTTTTGGATTTACTGGTATTATATTCATTTCTTCTTTTAATTCTCTATCTAATGCATCTAAATAAGTTTCTCCTAATTCCATTCCTCCACCGTGAATTCCCCAGTTTCCATCATCTGCTCGTTTTTGTAATAATATTTTATTATCTTTATATATAATTAATCCTACTCCTGACATAACAATTGGTTTATGTCCTATTTTTTCTCTCATATCTTTTATATAATTTTTCATATTTAACTCCTATATAATTAGTCCTGCTGCAATACCTATTAATGCTCCAACAAGTACTTGTACAGGTGTATGTCCTAAAACTTCTACTAGTTTTTCTGATACTTGTACACCTGTAAGTCCTGGTGTTTCTATCAATTTATTTAATAAAGCTGCTTGTTTTCCAGCTGCTCTCCTAACTCCACAGGCATCATACATAACTACAAATGCAAATGCAAATGATAAAGCAAATAGAGGTGTATCTACACCTTCATATTTTCCAATCAATGTTGCTAAACTTGTCACAACTGCTGAATGTGAACTTGGCATTCCACCAGCACCTAAAATTCTTTTAAAATTAAACTTCTTTGTTTTAACCAAATCATATAGTAATTTAAATAATTGTATACAAAACCACAATAATAGTGGTACATATATATATTTATTCTGAATAAATTGCATAAATCCATTCATTCCTTAAAATATCCCCCTTATAATTTATTCGGTCTCAAAGTTTTCTTCTTTCTTTTCACCGTTTTCATCATTTAGTAATATTGTTATTTTCTTCTCTGCATTTTCTAACATTTTGTTACATTCTTTTGAGATTTTCATTCCTTCTTCAAATTTTACAACAGACTCATCTAAATTTAAATTTCCATTTTCTAATTCACTAATAATTTTTTCTAATTCTTGAATTTGTTCTTCAAAACTCTTTTTCATGTTTATCTCCTATCTTTTTACTTATATTTTTTATTACTGTGTTACTGTATTGGTAGATATATCTACTGTATACCATGCTAAAACTGCTGTTGTTTCTACATCATTTACAGATACATGATAAATTGTTCCTTCTTTATTTGCAATATTAAAGGTTACCCCTTGGTCTGTTCCATATTCCTTTTTTACAAGTTCAATAACTCTTTCTTCTTCAGTTTGTTCTGTATTTACTGTTTGTTGTTCTTCACTTCCTATATAATCACTATTGATTTCTTCTTCTGTGGCATTCGGTTGTATAGTAGGTGTCACAGGTTTATTTACTATATTTTCTGTATCTATCTCATTTTCTTCTACTGTATTGTTCTTTGTTGTTTCATTCAAATCTATTTCATTAATAATATTTTGATTTTCTCCGTGTTTCTTCTTTTCTGTTATATAGACTATAACAAGCCATTCCTATCATGATAACTAACAATATAATGGTAATTATCATTAGTACTTTTTCTTTTATTCCCATTGTTTTTTTATCTCCTTCATTCTTAATTATTATAGTATTTTTGCTTGTTTTTCTCCATCCTTCAATCGAATTGAAACTTCATCTTCTGTTTGTAAATCTGCTACACTTTTTACTATTTTTGCATCTTTCTCAATAATAGAATATCCTCTAGTTAAAGTTTTTAATGGGCTTAATGTATCTAATTTTGATACTAACTCAATATATTTATTTTTGTTTTTTTCCTTTATTTTATTAATGACATTTTCTAATTGTTTCACATAAGAATCAATTTTGATATAATTTTCTTGAATTCTTCTTGTTGGTTCTTTAAAAACAGAACTTGACATACATTTATCATATCGTAATTTCATAATTTCTAGTTTTTTGGTTAATGCCATTTTTAATCGATTTTGATATGTATTGATTTTCTGCTTCACTTCATAGATATCTGGTACAGCCAATTCTGCTGCAGCTGATGGTGTTGGTGCTCTTAAATCTGCCACAAAATCAGATATTGAAAAATCAGTTTCATGTCCTACTGCTGATATAATTGGAATTTTCGATTCATAAATACTATATGCAACAATTTCTTCATTAAATGGCCATAAATCTTCTAATGAACCTCCTCCTCTGGCTAAAATGATAACATCTGCTAGTTGGTTTTTATTCATATATTCAATTCCTTCTGCAATTTTTTCTGCTGCTCCTTCCCCTTGAACAGGTACTGGTAACAATCGAATATACACATTCGGATTTCTTCTTGTAGATACATTGATAATGTCTCTTATTACAGAACCCGTTTGTGAAGTTAATACACCAATCACTTTTGGCATCATTGGTATTTTTTGTTTATGACTTTGATCAAATAGTCCTTTTTTTTCTAATTCTTCTTTTAGTTTTTGATATTTGGTATATAAATCGCCTAGACCATCTTCTTCCATGACTTTTGCATAAATTTGATAAACACCATCTCTTTCAAATACAGAAACAGAACCTAATATATATACTTTCATACCATCTTTTGGTTCAAATTTTAATTTTTGTGCATATGATTTAAACATAATACATTTAATTAAAGAATTTTCATCTTTTAATGTAAAATATAAATGTCCTGTATAATGATGTTTAAAATTAGAAATTTCACCCTTTATTAAAATATTATTTAAATATTCATCATCTGCAATCTTATTTTTTATATATTTATTTAAATCTGTTACACTAATTGCCATTTCTGCATATTTCATATCATACTTCCTCTAACTTAAACTAGGGATATTTTTATTTTCCGTTTTCACTCTAATAAAATATCCCTGCCTCATTATTTATTAACAATACTTGCTAATATTCCGTTTACAAAGTTTTTTGATGAATCTTCTCCGTATTTTTTAGCCAATTCTACTGCTTCATTTATAACCACTTTAAATGGTATCTCTTTATATTGAATTTCATAAATGGCTAGTTTTAATATAGATAAATCTATTTTAGAAATTCTTTCTATTTTCCAATCTGATTTTAAATGTTTTTCAATTAATCCTAAAATTTGTTCTTTATGTTCTTCAATTCCTAAAACTGCATCTTCTATATATTCTTTTGCATCCTTATTTTCTATATTTTCACTTTCAAAATATAAGTCAATTTGTTCTTTTAAATCATCTTGTTTTTGTATTTCTAAACTATAGATTAATTTAAAAGCACTTTCTCTCATAGCTGTTCTATTCATATCCATTCCCTTCTAATTTACATTTTATCTATAAAACTTTTTAATTTTGTTTTTACATCTTCTTTATTTCTTTGTACATAGTTTCCAATAAATGCTCCTAAAAATAACACAACAATTGCCAATATTAATTTGTCTAATCCTGTGATTAAAATTAGGATGGCTATTATCACACCAATAATTGCTCCTCTAAATTGATTCCAAAAATCTTTAAAATTGTTCATGCTTTCACAACCTTTCTTACCTCAAACTAAGAATTGTTCTTTATACCTCTTGTTGTTTGTCTGCAACTTTCTTAACTGTTATATTCACTTCATTTACTTCTAAATCTGTTGCTTTTTTAATTTTATCTTTTATGCTTGTTTGAAGTTTTGCAGATAAATCTTTTATAACTGCTTCTGAGCTTACAACTAGATTTGCATATACTTTTACATTATTATCTTTATCTAATTCTACTCTTGTTGTCACATCTTCTGTGCTTTCAAATCCTTTTGCTACTGAATTTACTAAATTTTCAATTGTTTCTTTAGATATCATTAATTTACCACTTTCATTTTCCAATAAAACACCTTGTCTTTCTTTGATTTGCTCTTTTGAGGTTGAATCAAAGAATATGCATTTAATAGAAAGTAATATGAATACAACACTAACACCTAATACAATCTTTCCTGAAACATCTCCTAATAATATATTATTAACAATTCCTCCAACTAGTTCTGTATCTAACCATCCAAATACTAATAAACATGCCAAAATAGATATTATTAACATGACATATGAATATATAATTAATGTGATCTTTTCTAAAATTTTCATTTCTTCTTCTCCTTTTATTAATGATTTATTCTCACTTTATTTTATTAATTTTCTTCTTTATTTTCTTCTTTTTCTGCTTCTGTTCCATCTTCTTTTTCATTCATAACTGCATCTGTATTAACACCTTGAACATGTACATTGACTTCTTCTACTTTTAACCCTGTCATATTTTCTACTGATTTTTTTACTCTGTTTTGAATTTCAAAAGCAACATCTGGTATTCTTGAACCATATTCTACTATAATGTTAACATCTATCTTAGCTATATCTTCATTAATTTCTACTTTAATACCTTTTGCTAAATTTTTCTTTCCACTTAATACTTCTGTAATTCCACCTGCAAATCCTCCAGCCATTCCAGATACACCTTGTACTTCTGATACAGCAACACCTGCTATAACAGCTACAACATCACTTGATATTTGAATCCCTTCATTTTCTGTTTTTATTTCTTCATCTAATTCTACAACTTCCCCATTTTCTACGTTTTTATTTTCTTCTTCCATAAGCTTTCCTCCTTGTCCTTTTGATATCTTCTCGCATAAGAAAAAAGATATACTTATTTTTCCATATAAGTATATCAATTTTTTCTTAAATTTACAACCATTTTCACAATATTTACACTTTTTTAAGAAAAAGGGAATTTGGGGACGGAGTCATTTTTCCCTTTTTTATGTATAAATCAGAATCTAAAAAACATTATACAATTAAAATGTACGAAATATTTTTGCTTTTTATAATTTTTTAATTTTCTAAAAAAGGGAAAAATGACTCCGTCCCCAAATTCCCTTTTATTCAAAAACATCAAATTCTTGTATAGGATTTCCTCTTAAATAATCTTGTATAGTCATTCTTTTGGCATTTTCACCTTGTATCTCTAAAACTTTTAAAATCCCTTCTTTGCATTTAATATATATACCATCTTTAGGGTCTGATACAATCACTGTACCATTTGTTAAAAATCCTAAGTTTTCTGCATATATTTCATCTTCTCCTGCCACTTTTACCTTCCAGAACTTTATCTTTTTTCCATTTAAAAATGTATAGGCTCCCATAATAGGATTTAACCCTCTAACTAAATTTTTAATTTCTTCAGCAGTTTTATGGTTCCAATCAATTTTCGCCATATCTTTTGATAACATTGGTGCAACTGTATAATCTTCTCCTTGTTTTTTTCTTGGTGCAATTCCTTTTTCAATTTGCTTTAATGTTTCGACTAATAACTTTCCACCAATTTCCTTTAATCTATCCCATAATTCTCCCGTTGTTTCATCTTCACCAATTTGTACTTCTTGTTTTAATATCATGTCTCCTGTATCCATCCCTACATCCATATACATGGTTGTCACACCGGTTATTTTGTCTCCATTTAATACTGCCCATTGAACAGGTGCTGCACCTCTATATTGAGGTAATAAAGATGCATGAACATTAATACAACCATATGGTGGGATATCTAATATTTCTTTGGGTAATATCTTTCCATAAGCTACCACGCAAATAACATCAGGTTTCAATACTTTTAATTCATTTATAAATTCTTCATTATTTTTTACTTTTTCTGGTTGAAAAATCTTTAAATTCTTTTTCATTGCAAATTCTTTTACAGGACTTGGAATCATTTTCATTCCTCGTCCTTTTGGTCTATCCGGATTTGTTACCACGCCTATAATTTCATGACCTGCTTCAGAAATTGCTTTTAAGCTTTCTTCTGCAAAATCTGGTGTCCCCATAAATACAATTTTCATAGTTTTCTCCTTTTCTTATTGCATAGACTTTTATCTTGACTCTATTTAGTTTTTTTCATATACAACAAGGTTAAGCTTCTTATATTTGTGAAGTACTGCGTAGCAGTTTTCACATCTATGCATAGAAATCTTTGATTTTATTATGCATGTTTTCTTATTTTTCTGGCTCAATATATTCCAATGTTCCTGGAATAATTTTATCAATAAATAATTCTCCTTCTAAGTGGTCAAGTTCATGTGAGATAGCTTGTGCTAATAATTCTTTTGCCTTTACTCTCATTCGTTTTCCTTCTCTATCTGTATATTCTGCTACCACTTCTGCTGGTCTAATTACTTTTGCAAATTCATTTGGAAAACTTAAGCAACCTTCATCTACTTCTTGTTCTCCTTTTGTTTTAATAATTATTGGATTAATTAATACAATTGGTCCATGGTCATCATATAAATCAATTACTACAATTCTCTTTAGCACACCTACTTGAACAGCAGCTAGTCCCACTCCATTATATTTATGCATCGTTTCTATCATATCATCAATTAAAGATTGTATTTTTTCACTTGCAATATCTTCTTCTGGAACTTCTCTTGATTTTTTCTTTAAAATGTCATCTCCTTGATATCTTAGATTTCTAATTGCCATCTATATTCCTTCCTTTCATTAACTCATATTGTTTGGATTGATATCAATCGCAATTCTTGTATCCTTTATGTTTTCTTGATATATATCTTTTAAACACGCATTTAAAATTTCATTTGCTTTTTCTGTCATCTTTCCTTTTATGATAATTCTCCATCTATATCGATTTTGAATTTTATCAATTGGACAAGGCATTGGTCTTAAAACTTTAAATTCTTCTTTGTTTAACCTTTGTTCTAAATACTGATATATTCTATAAGATACATTTTTTATCTCTGCCTCTTGATAACTATTCAATCCAATTAATATTATATCGCAAAATGGAGGATATTTCAACTGTCTTCTTAGAGCAATCTCTGTTTCATAAAACATATTATAATCCTGTTTTTGTGCACAAATAATACTAAAGTTATCTGGATTATATGTCTGGATAACTACTTTTCCTGGTATATTTTCTCTGCCTGCTCGTCCTGCCACTTGTGTTAAAATTTGAAATGTTCTTTCATTTGCTCGATAATCATCAATATTTAAAGAACTATCTGCTGCAATAACACCTACCAATGTGACATTTGGAAAATGGTGTCCTTTTACTACCATTTGTGTTCCAATCAAAATATCAATATTCTCATTTTTAAATGTATTTAAAATTACTTCATGTGAGTTTTTCTTTGTGACTGTATCAATATCCATTCGGATAGTAGATGCTTCTGGAAATTGTTTATGAATTTCTTGTTCTAATTTTTGTGTTCCTGTTCCAAAATATCGAATTTTATCACTATGACATTCTGGACAGATTGTTACAATATTTTCTTCATGTCCACAATAATGACATTTTAATTTTTTTTCATAACTATGATATGTCATACTAATATTGCAGTTTGGACATTTTACTGTATACCCACAATTTCTACACATGATAAAGGTAGAATATCCTCTCCTATTTAAAAACAAAATTGTTTGTCTTTTTTGTTTTAGATTTTCTTCAATACTATTATATAATTCCATACTAAGCATTGAACGGTTTCCATTTGCTAATTCTTGTTTCAAATCAATGATTTCTACTTTGGGTAATGATGAATGATTGGCTCTTTTCGTAAGTGTTAATAACTGTATTTTTGTATTCCCAAATGCATCTTCATTTGTTGCATTGTAAAAAGTTGTCATATCTGGTGTCGCACTTCCCAATACCAATGGTGCTTGATTTTCTTTTGCTAAAACTTTGGCAATTTCCTTGGCATTATATCTTGGATTGGTTTCTGACTTATAGGAACTATCATGTTCTTCATCTATAATAATGATTCCAATGTTTTCAATAGGTGCAAATATAGCAGATCTTGCACCTATGACAATCCTTGCTTTTTTCTCACGAATTCTTTCCCATTCATCATGTCTTTCACCAATGGATAATTTACTATGTAAAATAGCAATTTCTTCTTTTCCAAATCTTGAAATAAATCTATCTAACATCTGTGGTGTTAATGATATTTCTGGAACTAATACAATCGCATTTTTACCAATCTCTAATACTTTTTCAATTAATTGTAGATACACTTCTGTTTTTCCAGAACCTGTGACACCATATAGCAAAAATTGTTTGTATTCTTCTTTGTCAATTGTTTCTTCAACACTTTTATAGGCATTTTCTTGTTCTTCTGTTAATTTTAGCTTATATGTTTTTTCACAATCTCTCCCTAATAGTGGATTTCTTTCAATCCTTTTTTCTACAATTTCTAAATAACCATTCTTAACTAAAGTATTGACAATTCCTCTTGCACAATCTGTAAACATTTCAATTTCTGGTACAGTTACTCCTTCATTATCTTTTATAAAGTTCAATACCCTTTTTTGTTTTTCTGATTTTACCTTTTCGGTCTCTATTTCAAATTCAATTTCCTCTATATCTTTTTTTAAATATACGCAATTAATCGTTTTATCTTGAATTCTTTTTTCTTTATTTTTGTTTCTTGTTCCTGGTGTTAGCATTAATTTGATACACTCTGATACATTACAAAAATATCGTTTTGCCATCCATTTAGCTAATGCTATTTGTTTATTGCTCAAATTTTCTTCTAATTTTGCAATATCTTTTACTTCAAAATCTGATGTTTCCTTTAATCCTACAACAAATGCTTCTGTTAGTTTTCCACCATTACCAAAAGGAACTAATACTTTACTTCCTATTAATATTAGTTCTTCTAATTCCTTTGGTATGTTATAATCAAAGGTTCTATTTAGTTTTTTTGCTCCTCTATTGATAATGACTTCTGCTACCATGTTTTTTCTCTCCTTTTGTTAGGATAAGTATATCAGAATTTTTTTGTTTTAACAAGCTAAAATAAGAATCTGATTTGCTATATTAAAGATTTCTTAGGTAGCACAGAAGTTTGTTATCTTTAGCAATAAAAAAGAATACTGATTTGCATTTATATCAGTATTCTTTTTGGTTATTATGCTGTTTCTTTTTCTTCATTTTCTGGCACTTGTCTTTTTCTCTTACCTTTTTGTTGTTTTTGTTTATTGGTATTTATGATAATATCTGGTGCCTCATTATTTAATATGGTTTGCTTTGTGATAATACATTTTTCAATATTTGGATTTGATGGTATATCAAACATGATATCTCTCATTCTTTCCTCTATAATAGAACGCAATCCTCTTGCTCCTGTTTTTCTTTCAATTGCTTTATCTACAATTGCTCCTAATGCATCTTCTTCAAATATTAATTCAACTCCATCAATTTCAAATAATTTTTGATATTGTTTAATTAATGAATTTTTAGGTTCTTTTAATATTTCAATTAATGCATTTCTATCTAACTCTTGTAATGTTGCCACAATTGGTAATCTTCCAATAAATTCTGGAATCAAACCATATTTTAATAAATCTTGTGGTAATAATTCTTTAAACACCTCATATTTACTAATTTCTTTTGTACTTTCTATTTTAGAACCAAATCCGATAGATTTTTTCCCTGTTCTATCTTTGATAATATTTTCTAATCCCTCAAATGCACCTCCACAAATAATTAATATATTTTCTGTATTAATTTGAATTAGCTCTTGATTTGGATGTTTTCTTCCTCCTTGTGGTGGTACTGATGCTATGGTTCCTTCAATAATTTTTAATAAAGCTTGTTGCACACCTTCTCCACTAACATCTCTTGTAATAGATGGATTTTCTGATTTTCTAGTAATTTTATCAATTTCATCTATATAGATAATACCTTTTTCTGCTTTTTGTACATCTCCATCTGCTGCTTGAATTAGCTTTAATAAGATATTTTCAACATCTTCACCAACATATCCAGCTTCTGTTAATGTTGTCGCATCAGCAATTGCAAATGGTACATCTAAAATTCTTGCTAAAGTTCTTGCAAGTAACGTTTTTCCACATCCTGTTGGTCCCAATAATAAAATATTACTTTTTTGAATTTCTACATCATCATCTTTTGTTGTTGCCTCCTCGTGTGCAATTCTTTTATAATGGTTATATACTGCAACAGATAATGTTTTTTTGGCATCTTCTTGCCCAATTACATAATCGTCTAATACTTTTTTGATTTCTCTTGGACTTGGAATATCATTTAATTCATTTAATGTATATCCTGCTTTATCATCATCATATAATTCTGCTTCTATAATGCTATTACAAAGGTCTATACATTCATCACAAATATATACACCTGGACCTGCAACAATTTTTCTAACATTTTCTTGTGCCTTACCACAAAATGAACATCTTACACTTTTTGGTACATCATTTTTTGCCATTTGTTTTTTCATTCCTTCCTAAAATCTTTTTTATTGCATAGAAAAATCTTTCTTTTATCTTGATCACATATAGATTTTTTCGTATGCAACAAGGTTAAGCTTCTTATATCTGTGAAGTACTGCGTAGCAGTCTTCACATTTGTGCGTTAAAATCTTTGATTTTGCTAACCACACTTCCCTTATATTATATTAAATTTAATAATTATTATACACTAATTTTTATCTGTTGATTCCATATAAAAAGATTTTATTTATTTTCTTTTGTCCATAATTCCGTCAATTAATCCATATTTTAAAGCTTCTTCTGCTGTCATATAATTATCTCTTTCTGTGTCTTTTTGGATTTGTTCAACTGTTTGACCTGTTCTTTCACTTAAGAATTTATTTAATTTTTCTCTTGTTTTTACTAAGTGGTCTGCATGAATTTTTATTTCTGTTGCTTGACCTGAAAGTCCACCACCACCGATTAATGGTTGGTGAATTAAGATTTCTGCATTTGGTGTTGC
>CALXZX010000030.1 GCA_944393375.1 uncultured Clostridia bacterium
TAGAGTCAGTTACTCTAGGACTTTTTTTTGCATTTTTTCTTATATTATAGTATGATATTTATATATGATTTTTTTGGAGGGAACTATGATAAATAATATACCTGAATTTTTATATCATCTTTTAATAGAACAATATGGAAAAAATTTAACTAATACAATTATAGAAGGATATTCTCAAAAAAGACCTTTAACCCTAAGAGCAAATACTTTAAAAACAAGCATTGAAAATATTAAAACTGTTTTTGATAATTTACATTTTACATATAAAGAAGTGAATTGGTATCAAGATGCTTTGGTTATGGAAAATATATTTGAAGAAGACATTAAAAATTTAGATATTTACAAAAATGGAGAAATCTATTTACAAAGCTTATCTTCTATGATACCACCAATTATTTTATCTCCTAAAGAAAATGAAAACATTTTAGATATGGCTGCTGCCCCTGGTGGTAAAACGACACAGATATTAGCTCTTTCTAAGAATAAATCTTTTATTACAGCTTGTGAGAAAAATAAAATTCGAACAGAAAGATTACAATATAACTTAAATAAGCAAGGAGCTAATAGAGTAAATGTTATGATAAAAGATGCAAGACAATTAGATGATTTCTTTTCATTTGACAAAATTTTATTAGATGCTCCATGTAGTGGTAGTGGAACAATTTCTATATTTGATAAAAAATTAGAAACTACTTTTACAGAAGATTTAGTAAATCGTTCTTCAAAAGTTCAATCTGATTTATTAAAAAAGGCGATTACTTTATTAAAACCTAGTCATGAAATGGTATATTCTACTTGTTCTATTTTGATGAAAGAAAATGAAAATATTTTACAGAAGTTTATAGATTTAAAGCAAATTGAAATTTTACCAATTGATGTGTCTGTGTTCACTGATGCTATCTTATTACCTACTTCTATTAAAGATACTTTATGCATTTGTCCATCTAAGTTATATGAAGGATTTTTTGTTGCTAAATTGAAAAAATTATAATAGTGATAATAAAAACAAAAAAACTTACGAATTTTTGATTCGTAAGTTTTTAATTTTTTGGAGCAGGTAGTGGGAATCGAACCCACGTCATCAGCTTGGAAGGCTGAGGTTCTACCATTGAACTACACCTGCATGACTCTTGACATTTATAGATTATACTGTTTTTTCTTTTTCTTGTCAATACTTTTTTAAAAATTTTGTAATTTTTATTTGTTTTTTATTTACAAATTCCTTTAACTAATATACAATAAGTTTGTGAAAAAATCACTTTTTATATCATAAAAAAAGTAAAAAATGGTAACACTAAGAAAAAATTTTGGAGGTAACAAATGAAGAATGTAAATGAATTAAATTATAAAGATTTAAAATTCTCTTGTAATCCAGATGTGTTTAAATTTGAAACAACAGAAGAATTGGATTCTATTCAAGAAGGTATTGGTCAAGATAGAGGAATAAAAGCTTTAGAATTTGGAATTCAAGTTGATGTAAAAGGATATAACCTATATCTAGAAGGTCCTAGTGGTGTAGGAAAAACTATGTATACCAAAAATTACTTAGAAAAAGTTGCAGCTAAAAAGAAAGTACCTTCTGATTGGTGTTATATATACAATTTTGAAAATCCAAATGAACCAATAGCTGTTGAATTACCAGCAGGTCAAGGAAAAGAATTTGAAGAAGCTATGGATGGTTTTATCAAAGAAATCAAAAAAGATATCAAAAAAACTTTTAATGCTGATGATTTTGAAAAAGAAAAAGCATTAATCAAACAAGAATATGAAACCAAAAGAGCTGCTCTACTAGAAAAATTAAACACAGATGCTGGAAAATATGATTTTGCTGTAAAATCTGCTCAAAATGGTATTTATATGACCCCTATTGTAGATGGTAAACCAATTGAAGAAGAAGAATTTGATAAATTAGATGAAAGTATTAGACAAAAATATGAGCAAAATTCTTTAATTGTTCAGGAACAAATCATGACTGTAATTGGACAAATAAAAGAAATTGAAAGACAGTCTGATAAAAAAATATCTGAATGGCAATCTAATGTTGCTCTTTTAACTGTCAATGTTCATATTAATTATTTGAAATCAAAATATAAAAGAAATAAAAAAATTAATAAATTTTTAACAGATGTTAAACAAGATGTATTAAAAAATATATCTACATTTTTAGAAGAAGATACGAATCAGCATAATTCTTCTGCTCAACAAAATCCAACTATGAAAAAACCAGACCCTACACTAAATTATCGAGTTAATTTATTTGTTGATAACTCTAATCGTGAAGGTGCCCCTGTTATTATGGATACCAACTATTCTTATCATAATATTTTTGGGTCATTAGAATATGAAAACTATTATGGTTCTTTAAAAACAGACCATACTATGTTAAAAGCAGGATTAATGCAGAAAGCAAATGGTGGATATATTATCTTCCAAGCCAAAGATTTATTATCAAATAATATGTGTTATGAAGCTTTGAAAAAAGCTTTGAGAGTAAAAAATATAGGGATAGAAAATACAGCAGACCAACGTTCTTCTATGGTTTTAGTCTCTTTAAAACCTGAACCTATTCCTTTAAATTTAAAAGTTATTTTAATAGGAAATGCAAACATTTATCAAACTTTATTAGCTATGGATTCCGATTTTAGGAAACTATTTAAAATAAAAGTAGAATTTGAAGATGATGCCCCTATTACAGAAGATAATGTCAATAAATTAGCAAGAATTGTTCATGGTTTTTGTGCTTATGAAGAATTACCACATTTAGATAGAAGTGCTATGGCAAGACTTGTTGAATATGCTTCTAAACTTGCTGGTAGTCATCATAAAGTTTCTACTCGTTTTGACGATTTAACACAAATTGTTGGAGAAGCTGCAACATGGGCTAAATTATCGAAATCAAAAGTTGTTACAGATAAATTTGTACAAAAAGCTTTGGATGAAAGAATTAATAGAGTAAAAAAATATGATGCTAAATATATGGAAATGATAAAAGAAAATTCTTTGCTAATTAATACTTCTGGATTTGAAGTTGGAACTTTAAATGGATTAACCATTATGAATATTGGAGATTATAGCTTTGGAAAACCTGCAAAAATAACAGTTAATACCTATACAGGAAAAAGTGGTGTTGTTAATATTGAAAGAGAAGTTGAAATCTCTGGTCCTTCTCATTCTAAAGGTGTATTAATTCTTACAGGATATCTAGGAGAAATGTTTGCACAAGATATTCCTTTATGTTTAACAGCTAGTATTTGTTTTGAACAATTATATAATGGAGTTGATGGAGACAGTGCTTCGAGTACAGAATTGTACGGATTACTTTCTAGTCTTTCTGGTATTCCAATCAATCAGTCTATAGCTGTTACAGGTTCTGTAAATCAAAAAGGACAAATTCAACCAATTGGTGGTGTTAATGAAAAAATAGAGGGATTTTTCCAAATTTGTAAAATGCGTGGATTAACTGGAGAACATGGTGTTATGATACCAATTCAAAATGTGGACAATTTACAATTATCTGATGAGATAATAGAAGCAGTAAAAAATAAACAATTTCATATTTATGCTATTTCTACTATTGAAGAAGGTATTGAAATATTGACAGGAGTTCCTGCTGGAAAAAAAGATAAAAACGGAAAATTTCCTGCTGGTACTATTAATGATTTGGTTTATAAAAAGCTAAAATCTTATGCCCAAATAGATTCTTCTAGTGAAAAATAAAATGTTCAACTTAAGGGATTTTGGGGACGGACTCATTTTTCCCTTTTAGGAATTTGATTAAAACAAAAAATATAGAATATAAAAAATGAAACAATTTTGCGTATCTAATTTGGATTTTAAAATTTAGTTTATACAAAATTGTGTAATGATTTTATATTCTATATTTTTTTATTTTTCTAATATTTAAAAAGGGAAAAATGAGTCCGTCCCCAAAATCCCTTAAGTTGAATACTAAAATATATTTTGTAAATTAAAAGAATATTTATCTTCAATATGATTTAATATATAGATTCCCTCGTTAATTTCTTTTGTCGCATTATCATACTCTTTCAACCCTATATAGGTTTTTGTATTTTCTAAATTTTTTGAAACTTTTTCCAATTCTTCATGTTCTATATAATAAGCCAATCTTGAAAACATTTCTTCCCATTGCTTATCAATTTCTTCTTGATGTTTTCCTATTTCTTCTTCATTTATTTCTTCTTGATTCATTTCTTCCCTTAAATTTGCTAATTTTTCATTAATATTTTCTATTGAACTTCTACTGTATCCTTGTGTAATTCCGTTTCCAACAAATATTAAAATAAGTATAACTGTACAAATAAAAAATTCTTTTACCATTAATCTTTTTTTCCTTCCTTTTTCTGACAAAAAATTTGATTTTTTCCATCAATTGTTACAACCAATGCATCTTCTGGTTTGATTTTAAAAGGAACTAATTGTTTTTCTAGCCATTTCTCATTTTTACCTAATTGTTTCAAATTTTTATACATTACTTTTCCATCAATGACTAAATCATATGGTATTCCTTCATATTCAGGAACAATATGAAAGTCTTCTGGAGTCGTTCCTCTTTTTTCCGGTTTTTGAATAACCGTTACTTCCCCACTAGTTTCTAGTATTGCATATTCTACATCTCCCAAATTGAAAATATTATTTCTTCTAAGTCTTTCTTGTAATTCATTAATAGTAAATCTTTCTTTTTTTAAAACTTTTTCATCAATCTTCCCTCTATAAATTAAGATACTTGGTTTTCCACAAATAAATTTTCTTAAACTAATACTTTTTATATTAATAACAGAAATCACTAAATGCATTAACAATAATCCTAAAATTGGTACAATTCCATTAAATATTGGTATTCCAATTTCTGTCATAGGAATAGATGCTAAATCTGCAATCATAATAGAAATAGCTAACTCAAATGGTTGCATTTGACTAATTTCTCTTTTTCCCATTAACCTCATAACAACCAATACAATTATGTATAAAACAATTGATCTAAAAAAAGTTATTAACATACAAACACCTTCATTTTTTCATTCATATGTTTATTTTTTACATTTTTCAATACTTTTATACTTCGTTTTGAATAATTATTTTTTTTTTGTAAATACTATTTTTAGAACCTGAAAAAATGCATTATGAAATTAAAAACTAAGGAGGTTATCTATTATGTCAGAAGCAAGAGGAACCAATGCTAAAACAGGTACATCAACCGTTTGGCAGATAGTTGGTAGATTAGTAACAGCTGCTATCGTATTAGCTGTCACAGCCTTTTTCACACCAGGTTTTAGTATCAATAATTTTGCGACACTTATTATAGCTGCAGTAGTTTTGAGTATTATAGACTATTTAATTGTTAAATTTACAGGCTTACATGCTAGTCCTTTTGGTAAAGGATTTGTAGGTTTTGCGTTAGCTGCAATTACCTTATATGTTATACAATTTTTTGTAGCTGGTTATTCAATTTCATGGATTGCTGCTATCATAGGTGCTTTAATTTATGGTGTTGTTGATTATTTCCTTCCTGGAAATCAATCAATGTAGTAATTGATAAAAAAGAACATTAGATTTCATCTAATGTTCTTTTTTATTTACCTTTTAATTATTCAGCTCTAGCAAATATAATTAATCTTTTACTACTATCGTCATTACAAGTTGATAAAGTAACTTCTGGTACTCCTCCAGTATCTCTAGAATAGAAACTTGCATCTTCTGGAGTAGTTTCAAATTTATCATAAATTTTATAAGTTAATCTATTTTTAGAATTGTCTGTTATATATATAGTATCTCCTATATTCAACTTTTTATTATTAGAGAAGAATAATCCATTTCTATAATTATGTCCTGCAATAACTGAATTTCCGACTTGATTAATTCCAGCTCCATATAAAAACGCTACTGAGGTTTCTAGTGTACTTTTATTTACTTTTTCTAATATTGGATAATTTAAGTCAATTGCTGGTATTTCAATTGTTCCTACTACATTAAAACCTTTATATTTTGGCATCTCATTTCCTGAGCTACCTGATACTGTATTTGTTCTTTCAATACTATCAATTGGATTTGTTGCTGTTGTATTATCATCTGAAACTGTATTTTCATCAGTTGTATCATCTACATCCTCTGTATAATTCTCAACAAATGCTAATGCATCATTTTCTAAGAAGTATTTTTGATACCAATCATATCCTAGAAATCCTAGTAATCCTAATATTGCAACAATGACAATTACCAATATTACTGTTAACAATTTACTATATTTACTTTCAAACATATCTTTTACCTCCGTAAAATACTAAAATTATCACTACTTATATTATAGCATAAAAATGAAAAAAAGTATATAGTTTTTTGTTATTTTATCTTTTAGAAAACATGTGTATCTAGAGCAATTATTACTTGATATAAAAGCAAATAGAAACGTTTCTTCGTAGAAGCGTTTCTATTTTCTATACTCTATTTTACATATTCATTTAATGGTCTTACCCTATAGTTTAATTCTCCCATTTCTTCTGTTGGCACATATCCTGCTTTTGCATTTATTACATCTGGTATTCTATTTACAACAGAAACACAAGTTAATTCTACCGTAGATGGTCTATTGATAATTAATGTCGTATTTGGTTCTCCTTCGATCGTCCATTCATTTTTATCAAAATCTTCTTTAGAATATACCTTTCCTATACATTGTGTTTCTAATGTAATTCCTTCTTCTGTTTGAGTTGTAACAACTGCACTCATTCCTGTTGCTGTTCCTGCTTTTACAGTCATTCCTAATGTTGAAGATTCAATATCTTCTGTATAAGTTTGTGGTACTGTTTTTTGTGTTTGTGATTTTACCGTTAATCCTAATTTTGCACATAACCAACCATTTACATTCCACATATATGATGGTAAATATTCTCCTTTATTAATAACCTTTTGTCTTTCTTCATCTGAAATCCTATCTAGTGAAGCCACTTGCTTATCAAATTCTTCTAATGTTAGTCCTGCTCCATGTGCTTTGGCTAATGCAATACCATAATCTTCTACATTATAGCTTGAACTTCCTCTTATTTTTGTAATTTTATGCGTTGAACCTGCAATACTTGAAATTAATTGTCCCCAATAAATATCTTGATATCCACTTCCTGTTATTGTACAATTTGTACTTTTTGCCATTTCATCTAATTTTTGCGTCACTCCTGGATTAGAGTTTTCAGGATAAAAAGCCTCCTCACAAGTCGTTATTGCATTAATTCCATGCTTTGCACACAACATTAACGCTTCTTCTACATCAGCAATTAAACTCATAGTTGTTACAATCGCAATATCTGGTTTTGCTTCTTTTATCATATTTTCAGCATCTTCTAAACTAACTACTTTTACTCCTTTGTTCTCACAGCCCATAATCTCTCCAATGTCTTTTCCTATTACATCTTGATTCACATCAATTGCACCTACAATTTCTGCACCTTTTTCATATACATATCTCATAGTATAAACACTCATTTTTCCTGTACCATATTGTAATACCCTGATTTTTCTATCCAAAAAAATCACTCCTTTCTTATATATAAATTATTTACGATTATCTATATATTTATTCAATGAAAAGAAAATTTTAAGAACAGAACTCATTTATGATATTTGCACATCTTTTTGAAGCTAACTTCAAATTTTCATCAAATGTTGTTTCATTTCCACCATTCGGAATATCAGATATACATCTAATACTAATAAAAGGAATATCATCTAAATAGCATACTTGTCCTACAGAAGCACATTCCATATCAACAACATCTGCATTAAATTTAGCATTAATTTTATTTTTCATTTCTATTTGTGTACAAAATATATCACCAGATGCTACAATTCCTATTTTTATATGATACAGTCTTTCTTCCATATGTTTTATCATATTTTCAAAAGCAGATACCAATCCTCTATCACATATGATTTTATCTCCTACACCTGTAATATATCCTTTACTATGTCCAAATGCTGTTATATCAAAATCATGTTGAACAACATGTTTTGCAATAACGACATCACCTATATTTAGTAGATAATTAACAGCTCCAGCCGCTCCTGCATTAATAACAAAGTCTAAATCAAAATTATCAATTAAAATTTGTGTGGTTCTTGCTGCATTTACTTTTCCTATTCCACTTTTTATTAACACACAATTTCTCTTTTGTATTTTACCTGTTATAAATCGTAAGTTATAAATTTGTTTTACTTCTGTTTCTGTCATTAAATCTAATATTTCCTGTCGTTCCTCGTCCATAGCTACTATTATGCCAATATATTTCATAGGATATTCCTCCTTTCTCTTTTTATACTGACATTATATTATACTTTTGTCATTTTTTCTACCCTTATTCACAAATATTTTAAAGCTTATTTGCTGATATTCTATTTTAATACAAAAAAATAGAATATCATTATATATAATGATACTCTATCAAATATTTTTTATAAAATTATTTTAATTCAACAACTGCTCCAACTTCTGCAAGTTTAGCTTTTAATTCTTCAGCTTCTTCTTTAGAAACTCCTTCTTTAACTGTTTTTGGTGCTCCATCAACTAATTCTTTAGCTTCTTTTAATCCTAATCCTGTAGCATCTCTAACAACTTTGATAACTTTTATTTTTTGATCTCCAGCTTCTGCTAAAACAACATCATAAGATGATTTTTCAGCTGCTGCATCTCCTCCAGCTACTGCTCCAGCTGCTGGTGCAGCTGCTGCTACTGCAGATACTCCATATTTTTCTTCTATAGCTTTTACTAAATCAGCTAATTCAACAACTGTTAAGCTGTCGATTTCTTCAATTAATTTTTCTATTTTTTCCATTTTTAAATCCTCCTAAATATTTTTTAGTGATATAAGTTCACCACTCTTATTTTTTTATATGTTTTATAATTCTTAAGCTTCAGCTGGTGTTTCTACACTTTCAGCTCCTGCTTCTTTTTTGATTCTTACTTGATCAAGTGCAACTGCAACTTTTGAAATATTTCCAAGTAAAGCTCCTGCAAGCATTGATAATAATGTATCTCTTGATGGTAATTTTGCTAATGTAATGATTTCTTCTGCTGTCATTACTTTACCTTCAATTACACCACCTTTGATTTTGTAGTAATCATTATCTTTGCTAAATTTGTAAATTGCTTTTGCTGGTTCTAAATAATCTTCATTACTCATAATAACAGCTGTTGGTCCTACTAGTTTATCATCTAAACCTTCAATACCACATTCAGCTAAAGCCCTTCTTGTAATATTATTTTTTATAACTGCATATTTTGCATTTACATTTCTTAAATCAGTTCTTAAGTTTGTTACATCTGTTACATTGATTCCTCTGTAATCTGTTAAAAGTATAATTTTAGCTTCTTTCATTTCTGCTGCTAATTTTGATACTTCTTCTTTCTTTTGATTTAATATTTTTTCACTTGCCATTTATTTTCACCTCCTATTAGATTATTTATATTATAAAAATAAGGACCTGACCCGACATAGCAATCAAAGATTGCAGTCGGGTACCCTAGAACCTTGTTGTCCTTGACAATAAATAACACGCCTTGTATCCATACCGAGGATATAAAGCGTGCATATATTCATGTATATACTTCTTTCTTCTAACCTCGGTAGGACTTATTTTTGCCTACTGTCTTTGGCTAATAATAACTAATTATTTTTGATTAATAAATAAACTTGGTCCCATTGTTTTAGCGATTGCTACACTTCTAATGTATTGACCTTTTGCTGCTGCTGGTTTAGCTTTAATAATTGCATTCATAACTGTTTCATAGTTTTCAGCTAATTTTTCAGCACCAAATGAAACTTTTCCAAAACCTAAGTGAATAATATTTGTTTTATCTAATCTATATTCTACTTTTCCTGATTTAATTTCATTGATTGCTTTTGTTACATCCATTGTAACTGTTCCTGATTTAGGGTTTGGCATTAATCCTTTTGGTCCTAATACTTTTCCTAATCTTCCTACAACACCCATCATATCTGGAGTTGCAACAACTACATTATAATCAAACCAGTTATCATTTTGGATTTTTGGTATTAATTCTTCTGCTCCAACATAATCAGCACCTGCTTTTTGAGCTTCTTCTGCTTTTGGTCCTTTTGCAAATACTAATACTTTTTGTGTTTTACCTGTACCATTTGGAAGTACAACTGTACCTCTTACTTGTTGGTCAGCATGTTTTGAATCAACACCTAATTTAACATGTAGTTCAACTGTTTCATCAAATTTTGTTTTTGGCATTTTTTCAATGATATCTAATGCTTCTTTGATATCATATTCCTTTGTTCTGTCAACTAATTTTACACTTTCTGCATATCTTTTTGACATTTTCATTTTCTTAACCTCCTTTGGTATTAGCGAGCTATGCTCTCCCAATTAATTTATTTTATTATTATTAAAAACGATATTATTCTGTAACTACTACACCCATAGATCTAGCAGTACCTTCTACCATGCTCATAGCTGTCTCTAATGACGCAGCATTTAAGTCTGGCATTTTTTGTTCAGCAATTTCTTTTACTTGTGCTTTTGTTATTTTAGCAACTTTTTCCTTATTTGGTTTTCCTGAACCTTTTTGAATTTTAATTGCTTTTTTGATTAAAACTGCAACTGGTGGTACTTTTGTTATAAAATCAAATGATTTATCTTTATATACTGTTATAACTACTGGTATAATCATTCCAGGTTGATTTGCTGTTCTATCATTAAATTCTTTAACAAATTGCATAATATTAACACCACTTGAACCTAAAGCTGGACCTACTGGTGGAGCTGGTGTTGCTTTTCCTGCCTCTATTTGTAATTTAATAATATTTGTAACTTCTTTTTCTGCCATTGTAATGGCACCTCCTTCTATTATTGTCAGGGGACACACCTTACCTTTAGGTCACTTCCACTTAGGTTAAGGTATGTCCCCTCCCCTTGTGAATTTATGATGACCTTTGCTAAAGTTTTATCCTCCTTATTTGTTTATTTTATTTTTTGAACTTGTGAAAATTCTAGTTCAACTGGTGTTTCTCGACCAAACATTGAAACTAAAACTTTTACCTTATGTTTCTCTTTATTAATTTCTTTAACTGTTCCTGTAAATCCTTCAAAAGGACCATTCATAACTTGTACTTGTTCATCAACATCATAATCAACATTGATAGAAACATCTTCAAATCCCATGTTACGAATTTCTTCTTCTGTTAGTGGAATTGGATCTGTTCCTGAACCCACAAATCCTGTAACTCCTCTTGTATTTCTAACAATATACCAAGATTGTTCTGTTACAATCATTTTGATTAGTACATATCCTGGAAAAACTTTTTTTAAATTTACTTTTCTTTTTCCATCTTTTATTTCAATTTGTTCTTCCATCGGAACTATGATATCAAAGAAATAATCTTCAAGTTCTCTATTTTTTATTGTTTTTTCTAAATCCTTTTTTACTTTATTTTCATACCCTGAATATGTATGTACAACATACCATCTAGGCATCATATCATAATCTTTTTGAGACATGTATAAAAGCCTCCTTAATAAAATTATTCTACATTATTCTCAGTAGTAGCTTGATTTTGATCTACTGTTTCCTCTGCTGTATTTGTATCTGTCGCATTTTCAGTAGTTGCTGTATTCTCACCATCTGTTGTTTCATTTACTGTATTTTCTGTTGCATTGCTACTATCTTCGCTATCTGTAGATTCTATTGTTTGTATAGATTCTTTTATTTTATCTATTCCATATTTATTTAGAGATTCAAAAGCTAAATCTAAAATAAATACAATAATTGCAGTAATCAAAACAATTGTAATAACAGCTACTGTATTATTAAGTAATTGTTTTGGTGTTGGCCAAATTACTTTTTTTAATTCTGCTTTTAACCCCTTAAAAAAACTCTTTTTATTTTTATTTTCCTTATTATTTTCTTTATTATTCGTAACCTTTTTTTCTTTTTTAGCCATTTTATATCCTCCTTAAAATAGCTTGTGAACTATTTAGTCTCTTTATGTGTTGTACGTTTTTTACAGAATTTACAATATTTAACTAATTCTAATCTATCTGTGTTTTTTCTCTTATTTTTTGTTGTTGTATAATTTCTTCTTTTACATTCTGTACATTCTAATGTTATATTTTCTCTTGGACCTTTTGCTGCCATTTAAATACACCTCCGAATTTTACATTACTTTTTTTAAACGATGTGAACGTATGTCCGTAATATACATACGCTTAAATATTTTACCACCTTTTCCTTGATATGTCAATGAATTTTTCCACTTTTTTAGAGAATTTTTTTTAATTTTTGCAATTATCCTTTAAAGTAAAATTTCATCAACAAAAAAAGAAGAAAATTTTTTCTTTCTTCTTTTCAAACTATTTCTTTTTTCTTTTATTTTTCTTCTTTTTTTGAACAGAAAAGCCAA
Organism: uncultured Clostridia bacterium; assembly: GCA_944393375.1. Lineage (GTDB taxonomy): Bacteria > Bacillota > Clostridia > TANB77 > CAG-508 > CAG-269. The sequence goes on from CALXZX010000030.1 coordinate 12,435, forward strand.
ATTTACCAAGCTTTTTTCCCAAAGTATAATAATGTCCATTTGCATAAGCAATTAAATCACATTTAGAAATATCAAAAGCTCCTTTTTCATCTATATATTGTTTATCTGCATTAATTGCTAAAACATCTGCCACAAATATATGATGACTTCCCATTTCTTGAATTTCTCTTACTTTACATTCTACTGAAACTGGACTTTGTTTTATCATTGGACATTTTACAAAATTTGCTTTTTCTTTAGTCAATTTCATTTCTTTGAATTTATCCACTTGACTACCTGTTTTTACACCACACCAATCTGTCGCTCTTACAAGATTTTTATTTGTTAAATTAATAACAAATTCTCCTTGGTCTTTTATTAAATGATAAGAATATCTAGTAGGCCTAACTGCAATATATACTGTTGCTGGATTAGTATTTAGAATACCCGTCCAAGCAACAGTAATAATATTAGCTTTTTCCATTGTTCCACAACTTACCATTACGACGGGTAATGGATATAGAAAAGTTCCTGGTTTCCAAGTTACTTTATTGTTCATATTCTTCTCCTTCTTCTTTCTCCTCTTTTAAATATTTTTCTGTCATTTTGGTAATTGCCGTTAATTCTTCTATATTTCTTAAATCCGTGAAATATCTTCCTTCCTTTTCTACATTTACTTCCCCTAAATATCCTCTATTATATCTAGATCCCTCTATATTATCATCTGACAAAAAGTTATTTGCTACATATTTATAATATTCCTCATTTTCAAATTCTCCTGTTTCTGGATTTTTATATAAATCTGGAAAACTTAAATTTGAATAACATATATCCCATGTTTCTTTTCCTCCAAGGTTCCTAAAAATTCTATAAGCTGTCACTTCTCCAGTTATGTTTTGAAAGTTTCTATAGGCTATTCTTCCTATTGGTTCGATTGTCACTTTCGTACCATCTTCTCGTAAAATTCCAATTTGATTATGATTGTCAAATGGTTCCCACACTACTTGACGAATTAAGTTATTATCCTGGTATGGAACTTGATATTTTTCTTTTAATTCTTGATCTCTTGATGTACTACTTTCATTTTCTCTTAAACTGATAAGTCGTCTATTATATGCACTTCGTTTTTCTTTTGTAGCAATTTGATTATATGCTGATAGTATTTCTTTAATTTTATTTTCTCTTAATGCAATGTTTCCTTTAATACTTTCTATTTCTCTAAAACGCTTACTTCCACTTCCTTTTTTTGCTTCTTCTAATCTATTCTTAAGCATTTCAATACTTTTTTCATGTTGTTCTATTAATATATCTTTCCTTCTTAGCACCTCTTCATCACTTAAATTGGTAACTTCATCGTGTAAAAAGGATAAAACTCTATAAGCATTATCTATGTCTACTTTTCTTGATATATCTTCTATTTGATCACTTTGACCCTGTCTATTTAAAGAAGCATTATAAATCTCTCTACTTTCAGAGTCTGCAATTAAGGAATATGCATAATCTACAAGTTGAATTTCATATTCCAAATTACGTATCTCCTCTTGTAACTTTAGTTCTCGTCTATAATCTTTGATAGAAGCTAATTGGTCTTGTCTTTCATCTAATTTTCTTGTTAACATTTCTATTCTCGTTTTTTTCTTTCTAAGTAAAAACATATACTTTTCATCTTCAGTTGCAAGTTTGTCTACTACATATTGATTTGTTCCAATTATTTCATATGCATTTTTCATAATACCATTTCCTTTCTATTTAGTTTCTAATATTTTTTCATTTCATCTCTTTTCTAATTGCACAAAACTTAATCTTTCATAATTAAAGTCAAACTCCTTTAATTATACCATATTTTCCCTAAAAAAGCAAAAATCAGAAATTAATATACTATTATAAATACACTAATTTCTGATTTCCAAATATTTTACATAAAAAAAATCTAGCAACAACCTATCTTCCCAGCAGGGTAACCCACAAGTATTTTCAGCACACTTAGGCTTGACTTCTGTGTTCGGAATGGGAACAGGTATTACCCTAAATGTTATCGTCACTAGAAAATTATTGTATGCATAGCACACTCAAAAATACATAGATGAAAAATAAGTTTTAAGATCTTTTTCTCTCTTTTATTAAAATTGTGGTTAAGCCCTCGATTTATTAGTATTGGTCAGCTTAATACATTACTGCACTTACACCTCCAACCTATCAACCACATAGTCTACGTGGAATCTTACTACCTTACGGTATGGGATATCTTATCTTGGGGTGGGCTTCACACTTAGATG
>CALXZX010000031.1 GCA_944393375.1 uncultured Clostridia bacterium
ATTGCTCATTTATATATATTAATTATACATTTTATTTTAATTTTTCTAATTATATTTTACTTTTACAATTCACCTTTTTTTTTACAAGAATTTTTTCCTCTTTTTTTTAGTACTTTTTTCTATAAATCCCTTATCAAAATCCACTTGTTTTTACTGGATTATTTTCTATATAGTAAAATAAAAGTACTAGAAATTATATTTTTCTTCTAGTACTTTTTATTATTAGAAAATCTAATTTTCCATAACTGTTATATATATATTGCTAACTAGTCCAGTTGTTTCATCATATTCTAATTTAACAGAAAATTCTTGATTATATTTTTCTTCTATATATGAAATAACACTTTCCGCCAATTCTAAATTTTCTGTTCCTCTTTCTATTACTAATCTATATTCTAATGGAATCCTTTGTTCTCCTTCTTCTCTATAATTTGTTATTCTAACATCTTTCAAATCTTCTTTTGCTATATTAATTAATTCTTTAATTCTTTCTTTGCCTATATGTTCTCCCTCATAAAGTTGAAATGTTGCATTAAATCTATTTTTTTCCATTTCTGTTGTTGTCTCTCCTGATATATCATCTAATTCTTTTTCTTTTAAATTCACATTTATTAACATTTGATTAATATTTTCTAAAGGTACAACTTGTAAGAACGTATTTATTTGATTGGTTATATTTTCCTCTATATTATTTCTTACATTTTCTTTTTGTTCATCATTTAGATTTTCTATTATAATATTATTTTCATTTTCTACTAATTCTTCTTTTTCTTCAAATTGATTAACAATATTTGTAACACCTTGTACTATAATTTGTAAAACATTTTGTCCTACATTTCTAGTAAAATTTATATTTGTATTCACATTAGAATTTTCCATTTTTCTAGTTATAGCACATTCATTTGTTATTTCTTTTCCTTCTTCTACAGTATTATATTGTATATTTATTTCTTCCTCATTAGTCGATGTAGTTTTCTGAATTTTAAAATCAAAACTGTTTTCCTTTTCATCTTCTTCTACTTTTTCATTTCCTAAGAAATTTATAAAGCTACTTCCTTCATTATTAATAATATCTATTCCTAAAGATTCTTCTTCTGTATCAATCAATAAACTCATTGCAACACCATTTGATTCAAAAATACTAATAGTTCTTTCATCATTTCCTATATTAAAATTTTGTATTTTTTGAATAATATTGCTAATCTCATCTATAAAACTTTGCTTCATATTAGAAGTTTGTCCATCTTGCATAAAATTGTGATATTCATTAAGTTTATTATCAATATTTTCTATTTTCGATAATATTATTTCATCTTTTTCTAATTCTTCTAATATTTGTATATAAATATTATTAAACTGCTCTTTGGTTAGTGTTACACTATATATATTAGTAATATTTTGTATCTCATTAATCACTAAAGTAATTCCCGTTTCTTTTGAATAATTTGCATCTGCAATATTTTGCAATATAATTCCAATATATTTTTCCTTTAACGTGTTCCATTCCTCTGAATTTAAACCAAGCAATCCTGGTATATCTGTATGAACCAATTCATACAAGTTATATATCTCATTTTCATCTTTACTATCTATATTAGTAGATACATATTGTCTAATTCCATTTAATCTAACACCAGCAATATTTCCATCTTCTATATATTCAACACCTGCAACGGTTTCTTCGTTTTGTGTTACAGTTATATCTTTATAATTGTATCCAGCTGTTCTATCTTCTTTACCTGATATATTCATTTGAATGTTATTAATTGGATTTGTACTTTCTCCATTTTCAGTATAATTTACTGTGGCCGTTGCATTAGAAACTAATTTATTATTATTTAAAATTTCTTCCATTTCAGACATATGTTCTTCATTTAAAACTGTATTCATATTATCAAAAAACTGTGTCGCATATTTTTCAAATAGTACTTTATTTGATTTAAACATATCTGTTGTTAGATATAATGTTAAAAATGTAGCTACTATAATTATTAAAATAACAACTATTACCGATATTATTATCATTTTTCTTTTTTTTCTTGGCATCATCATATGTTCTTCCTCCCTTTACTTCTTTATTTCATTCTCTGTTTCATTGCTTCATATATAACAATTCCTGCTGAAACAGATGCATTTAAAGACGTTACACTTCCTTTCATTGGTATTTTTACTAAAAAGTCACAACTTTTTTTAACTCTATCACTCATTCCAGTTCCTTCACTTCCTATTACAATTCCTAATGGTCCTGTTAAATCTTGATTGTAATAATAAGTATCAGTATTGATATCTGTACCACAAATCCATAATCCATGTTCTTTTAGTTTTTCGATAGAGTCTGTTATATTGGTTACTCTAGCGATTTTCATATATTGAACTGCCCCTGCTGACACTTTACCTACTGTACTATTTACTGCTGCCGATCTTCGTTTTGGAATAATAATTCCATGCACACCTGCTGTTTCTGCTGTTCTTATAATTGATCCTAGATTGTGTGGATCTTCTATTCCATCTAATATCAGTACAAATGGATCTTCATTTAATTCTTCGGCTTTATCTAAAATGTCTTCTATTTCACAATATTCAAATGGTGGTACTATGGCAATAACACCTTGATAATTTTGGTTTTGTGCCATTTGTTCCATTTGCCTTTTGTCTTTTTCTACAAGAATAACCTTTCTTTCTTTCGCCATGCTAATGATTTTATTAATAGAACCATGCCTTTCACCTTTAGCTATAAATATTTTATTTATGTCTTTGCCACTTCCTAATAATTCTATAACTGCATTTCTTCCTTCTACTTGGTCATCATACATATTTTCTTCTTTTTCGTCTTTTACTGGCTTTTTTCTCTTTTCAATATTCTTTTTCTTCTCTTTCATTTTATTGTTTCCCTTCTAAAAAAACTTTCTTTTATAAAAGTATTAATTATCATCATCCAGTTTTAATACACTTAAAAATGCTTCTTGTGGTATTTCTACATTTCCAATCTCACGCATTTTCTTTTTACCTCTTTTTTGTTTTTCTAACAATTTCTTCTTTCTAGTAATATCTCCACCATAACATTTTGCTAAAACATCTTTCCTCATAGCAGATATGGTTTCTCTTGCAATAATCTTTCCTCCAACAGCTGCTTGAATTGGAATTTTAAATAATTTTCTTGGAATAACGGTTTTTAGTTTTTCTACCATTTTCTTTCCTCTATCATAAGCACTGTCTTTATGAACAATAAAACTTAAGGCATCTACTGGTTCTCCATTAATATAAATATCTAATTTTACTAAATCTGACCTTCTGTATTCTTTAAACTCATAGTCTAAAGAAGCATATCCTTTGGTTTTTGATTTTAGGTTATCAAAGAAATCATATATAATTTCATTTAGTGGCATTTCATAGATTAATGTTACTCTATTTTCATCTAAATATTTCATATCTATGTAGATGCCCCTTCTTCTTTGACACAATTCCATGATATTTCCTACATATTCTTTTGGTGTTAATATATTGGCTGTTACATATGGTTCTTCTATATAAGATATTTCTTGTGGTGTTGGTAAATCTTCCGGATTATATAATTCAATAACTTCTCCTGTTGTTTTATGCACTTTATATATAACAGATGGCGCTGTTGTAATTAGTCCTAAATCAAATTCTCTATCAATTCTTTCTTCAATAATTTCTAAATGTAATAATCCTAAAAATCCACAACGGAATCCAAATCCTAAGGCAGCTGATGTTTCTTGTTCAAATTCTAAAGCTGCATCATTTAGTTGTAACTTTTCTAAAGCTTCTTTTAAATCTTCATATTGACTACCATCTACTGGATATAATCCACAATATACCATAGGTGTTACTTTTTTATATCCTTTTAAAGGTTCGTCTGCTGGATTGTCTTTTAAAGTAATGGTATCTCCTACATGAATATCTGATAAACTTTTAATACTTGCTGCAATATATCCTACTTCTCCTGCTTTAATTTCTGATACTGGCATGTAAGAACCTGGTATGAAATATCCTACTTCTGCAACTGTAAATGTTTTATTGGTTGCCATTAGTTTGATTTCATCTCCCACTTTTACCGTTCCATCCATGACTCTTACATAGGCTACTGCACCTTTATAATTATCATAATAAGAATCAAAGATTAAACATTTTGTTTTAGCAGTTTCATCACCTTTTGGTGCTGGTAAGTCTGTTACGATTCTTTCTAACACTTCTTCTACATTTAGTCCTGTTTTTGCTGAAATACATGGTGCATCTTCTGCTGGTATTCCTATGATATCTTCTATTTCTTGTTTTACTTCATCCACTCTGGCATTTGGTAAATCAATTTTATTTAATACTGGTAAAATTTCTAGATTATTATCAATTGCTAAATAAACATTGGCTAAGGTTTGTGCTTCTACGCCTTGACTACTATCAACCACTAAAATAGCACCATCACATGCTGCCAAACTTCTAGAAACTTCATAATTGAAATCCACATGTCCTGGTGTATCTATTAAATTAAAGGTATATTCTTGTCCATCTTTTGCTTTATAAATCATTCTAACTGCTTGTGACTTTATGGTAATACCTCTTTCTTTTTCAATTTCCATATTATCTAAAACTTGGCTTTCCATTTCTCTTTTTGATAATACGCCTGTCATTTCAATCAATCTATCTGCTAGTGTTGATTTTCCATGGTCTATATGTGCAATAATACTAAAATTTCTGATATGTTCTTGTCTATTATCCATGTTTCCTCCATCTATATTTTGATACTTGTCATTTTATCATAAATTCATAAAAATCTCAATAGTTTGTAAGCCCATTATACAAATTATATACTTGGCTATATCCTAATTTTCTTAATTGTTTTTGTGTTTTTTTACTTCTTCCACCTGAACTACAATATACAACCATATTTTGGTTTTTATCTGGTATCCTATTTTCGACTTCTTTTTTTATTTTGTATTCTGGAATAGATATAGCTCCATCAATATGTCCTTCTCGATATTCTTGTGGACTTCTAACATCTATAATGATAGCTCCTTCATTTTGAAGTTGTTTTAATTCTTCTAATCCAATGTCTTTTTCTTCCATTTCTCTATGCCATCTACTCTTTATTATATTTTTTATTTTATTTATCATATTTTCATCTCCAACAAATATCTTCTTATTTATATAGTATATTCTAAAAAAAGACATTTTGTTCTTTGTTGTAAAAGATGTCATCCATAGTTAAGAAGAAATCAATTTTTCTTATTTTCTAAAGTTATCCACACATCCTATATTTATCCACAGTTACTGCTTTTCTAATATTCTACAATTTCTTTTATTTTTCCACTTTTTTCTAATGACATTCTCATGACAGATTTATTTCAATTCTATATTTTTATTCTCTTATATTGTGCTATTTTCCGGTATTTTTACTATTTTTTCTTGAAAATTCATCATTTTTCGCATACTTTTATTACATTCTTTTTTCATATTGATGACAAATAAATATATTTTTCTATTTTATGTATATCTTTTTAACTGTTCTTTTGTCATATTTATCCACTTTTGCTACCTGTGGATATTGTGGATAACTTTGTGAATAATTGAAAATACTATTTTTTCATTCACGAGTTGTTCACATTACTTTTTCGTGTTATCCACTTTTCTATTTTTTTACAATTTATTTTTTTCATTATGTGTACCATTTTCTGTTTTCGATTTGTTCAATATCGTAACTTTAAATTTTTCTTTGAAACACTACTTTTATTCAATTGAGAAAATCAATTTTTCCGATTAAACAAAAAAACAAATAATTAAACTTTTTCGTCTAATTATTTGTTTTTTCTTTACGATATCTTCTACTAAAAGAATATCCAATAAATAGCTAATATAATCTCTAAAATGGTTATAAATGGTAAACCTACTACAAATTGTAATTTTTGTGTTTTATGTCTAAAAATATACATTCCGGCAATAGTTCCAATTCCGTCCACCTAAGGCTGTGATAATAAATATTGTTTTTTCTGGAATTCTCCAAGCGCCTTTTTTAGCTTTTTGCTTGTCAATAAGCATAATCAAAAAACCAATGATATTAATTACCACAAAATAAATAATGATGTTTCTTGTTGAAAATATATCTTGTATGCTTGTTGTATTTTCAAACATTTTGCTTTTCTCCTTTTCTAAAAATTAAAATCTAAATAGGCATATTTCTTTGGTTTATAATTTAAAAAATCATCTATATTTTTCTTTGCGCTCTCAGAAACTTTATCTATTCTAACAAATTGATTATTTTCTTCTACCAATGGAACAATATATCTTTGTTTTACCTTGATATCTACACAATATTTATCTTTTACCAATTCCTCACTTTCTTGAATTTTTGTTGCTAGTTCCCATTTTTTAAAACAGTTTGAAAGATTGCCAATTGGACAATTTTCTATTCTTTCAATGATTTCTTTTTCACTTAATGTGTATAAATCTTTTTTCGTAATTAATTTTTGTTCATACATCTTTTTCACAATATCTGCAATTAATTGCATTGAATATTTGGTTTCATTTCCCACATAGATACGAGATAATTTACTCATAGTGTTTACGAATTTCTCTGCTAATTCTTTATGTTTAAATCCTAATTCTGGAATTTCTTCTTCATTTTCTTGTACTTTAATATCTTGATAGATTTCTTTGACAGTTTCCAAATCCCATAACTTTTCTCTTACACCTAATCCATTAGATAAGGTATATTCTAATCTATCAGAAGAAAGTTTTGGCGTATCATTATCTGCAATTGGGTATATGTGATAATCACATACTTCTTCTAGTTTAATTCCATCCCTATTTAATAATGTCATAATTTCTTTTGAGTTTTCTATAATTTGAGTTGTTAATTCCTCTGTTGATTCTTGTTTTTCGTGATCTCCATTCATAAAATCAATACAATGTTTAAATACAGGTGTTGCAATATCATGAAATAATCCAGATAAAGTTTGTTTTTTATCCTTTGTAAAATTCCATATAATTAAAGCAACTGCTACACTATGATCTAAACTTGAATACCAAATTTCATCAAACATGTTAGAATATATCGTTCCTGATGTTACACTAATTTTTGATTGTTTTTGCATTTCCGGTGTATGGATATATTCTAGTAGAAAGTCCGGAAATTCTGGTGATAAAACTTTAAAATAGTCTTTTAAAAGTTTTGGCAAATTTTCAATATATGTATCCATTTTTTTCTTCCTCCTATCTTTCTTATTTTATATAACATTTTATATATTGTCAATTTTTCCTATAAAAACTCTTTATTTTTTTGTTGTTTTGTGATACAATGTGTACGATTTTAACATCAAAAGAAAAAAATTTAGGAGGAATTAATTATGGAGTTTAATAGATGTAGTAGATGTGGAAGTTTTTATGTAGCACAAGGTAATGTTTGTCCAAAATGTAGTGCTAAAGATGGTATGGAATTTTCTAATTTTGTCAATTATGTACAAGAAAATGGTTTAAATGATTCTTTAGATACAATTTCTGGTCAAATCGGTGTTTCTGTAAAAAATTTAAATAGATTTTTAGAATATGAAGATTTTAAACAATATAAAGCAGAGATTAACAATATTGGTAAAAACGGAAATATAGGAAATACTGGTATTACGTTAAATTAGTTTTTAAAAACGGAGTCTTCTATCCGTTTTTTATTATATATATTAATATTTGAAAGGATGAAATTTGATGAAAAATGTTTTTGATATTTTAGACGAAAGAGGATATATTGAACAATTAACACACCCAGCAGAAATCAAGGAATTATTTACCAAGGAATCTGTTCCTTTTTATATTGGAATTGACCCTACTGCTGATAGTCTTCATGTTGGACATTTTGTTTCTTTAATGGTAGCTAGTCATATGCAAAAATGTGGACACAAACCTATTATCTTAGTAGGTGGTGGTACAGCAACCATTGGTGACCCTTCTGGAAAAACAGATATGAGAAGAATGATGTCAAGAGAAGAAATTAACCACAATGTAGAATGTATCAAAAAACAAGTAGAAAAATTTGTTAGCTTTGAAGGAGACAATGCAGCTATTATTGTTAATAACGCTGATTGGTTATTAGATTTAAAATTTGTTGACTTTGTTCGTGAAATTGGTAGTTTATTCTCTGTTAATAGAATGCTTGCTGCAGAATGTTATAAACAAAGATTAGAAACTGGTTTAACCTTTTTCGAAATGAGCTATATGTTAATGCAATCTTATGACTTTTTATACTTATATAATAAATATGGTTGTAAACTTGAAATGGGTGGAAATGACCAATGGTCTAACATCATTGGTGGTGTTGAATTAATTCGTAAAATTGGTAAGGAAGATTCTTATGGTTTAACCTTTAAACTTTTGACAACAAAAGAAGGTAAGAAAATGGGTAAAACAGAAAAAGGTGCTTTATGGTTAGACCCTAATAAAACATCTCCTTATGAATTTTATCAATATTGGAGAAATATTGAAGATAGTAGTGTAGAAACTGTTTTAAAAATGTTAACCTTTCTTCCAATTGAACAAATTAACGAGTTAGCAAATTTAAAAGATGAAAAAATAAATGAAGCTAAAAAGATAGCAGCTTATGAAATTACTAAATTAATTCATGGTGAAGAAGAAGCCAAAAAAGCAGAAGAAGCTTCTAATGCTCTATTTAGTGGTACTGGCAGTTTAGACAATATGCCTACTGTAAAATTAGAGTCTACAAATATTTCTATTTTAGATGCGATTATCCAAACAGGAATTGCACCATCTAAAGGACAAGCTAGAACTTTAGTTACACAAGGTGGAATTTCTTTAAATGATGAAAAAATTTCTGATGTCAATTATCAATTATCCGAAAAAGATTTTTCACAAGGTTATGCCATTTTAAAGAAAGGTAAAAAAGTATTTTATAAATTAGAAAAATAAATGATATGTTAAAACTCATGAGGACCAAGAAAAAGTTCTTGGTCCTCATTTTGTTGAACATTGGGGACAGGCCAAATCGTTCAAAAATTGAACGATTTGGCACGTCCCTATCGTTCATCTACTTCTTTGTACGATTTCAACTATGTCTGCAATGTATTCTCCAATGATTGGAATATTTAATGCTACGATTCTTTGCAATAGAATAATTAATATCGCTGTTATGATGGTTACTCCTATTCCAATTCCTACTCCTCTAAATATTCCCGCTATTAAATTTCTTTTTATAATTTCTTTTTTGCTTCCAAATATATATGTCCATTCCTCAATATTGGATTTTTGAAATGCTTCTATTAAATTATTGATAGAAGTGTTTAATATATCTATCTTTTTATTTTTTATTTTATTAAAAAATCCTAACATAAAAAATCCACCTTATTTATAGAGTGGATTTTTTATATGTTTTTTATTCAATTTTTTTGTATTTCATATAATTTTGAATTATCCATTTGCATTTATATTTTCATTTGCTGTTACATTTATATCTTCTGAATTTTCTGTATTTTCATCGATTGTCGTATTATCAATTGAATTTGTATTGTTAACATTATCTGTATTTTCTGCATTATTATTTTCTTCTTTTCTCATAGTTTCTAAAGAATCTATCAATGTTTGTAATCGTTCAATATCATTTCCAATCATATTCCAATCACTACTATTGGTAGAATCTTTTAAATTTTGATTTGCTTTAATAATAGAATCGATTAATCCATCAATATCTTCTGTATTTTCTACTTCAATATCTACTGCAGAATTTGAAAGAAGATTTTGTAATGCTTCTTGTAAAGTATCTCCAATGGCTACTTTATTTCCTGATGCCACTACTACTTTTTTCAATAATGGTATTTCTGATTCATTTATCATTGTTTGATAAATTGGTTCTACATATAATAAAGTATTTTCTATTGGTACTATAATCATCTGTTTTGTAATTCTAGTTCCTGTTGTTTCTAATGTTGCTAATTCTGATGAAATTGCTTCATCTTCTGCTATTTGATTATCTAATTGTGTTGGGCTAACAATATTGCTATCTGCTGAGAATGTACATAATTTTAATTTGTTTGTTCCTCCATCAGTTGTTCCTACTAAGTATGAAATAATATTTTGTCTATCATTTTGTGTATAAATTTGCATTAATCCTAGTTCTTCTCCATCATCTGTTTTTACCATGATGTAATATGGTTCTAAATACGTTCCTGTTGATCTTGTTGTATTTAAGTTATTATATCTTACAAAATCCCATAAATCATCTGAACGATATAATACATCTGGTCTTACATTATGATAAATCTTTAACAATTCAGCTTGTACATTATATAAAAATTCTGGATATACAAAATGTTCTGCAATATCTTCAGGAATTTCTTCATCTAAGTCTTTAAATAAAGAAGGATATATATTTCTATATGCCATTGCAATTGGGTCTGTTCTATCTGTTATATAGAAGTTCATTGTTCCATTATAGGCATCAATAATAACTTTCACAGAATTTCTAATATAGTTAATATCTCTTGTTCCACCTTCATGTTCAATTTCTGTATATTGTGAATATGGATAACTACTTGAAATTGTATAAGCATCTAATACCCAATAGATTTTTCCATTATCACTAATCACTGTATATGGTTCTTCATCATACATTAGATATGGTAATGCTTTTTTTGCTCTTTCTATAATATTTCTATTAATTAATATTTTACTATCACTTGTAATTTCACCGGAAAATGCTAGGTTAATATCACCTTTATACATAGCTAAAACAAGTCTATCTAAAAATCCTAATTGTAATCCTGCTTCTCCATTATATGATGATGTTACATCATTTCCATTTTCATCTGTATAATCATATTCTTGTTTATTTTTTGTATTTGTTGCAATAATGGCACTATCATCTGTACTAAAATAAATCCTTGGTTCTGTTAAATTAACTATCTCATCATTTCCAGATACATTTTTTTGAATATATTCAATATTACCTGTCTCTGAACTTTCTGTTGCTGATGTGATAATTTCTCCATAACCATGTGTATATTCATAAGTTTTATTACTATACGTTCTATCTGAACTTGTAATTTCCCTTGGAGATAAATATACAATTTGTTCTCTATCTCCAATTTTATATTTTGCCAAATTAGCACTTCTATATGTATAATATCCTGTACTTGTTTGTGTATTTTCTAAAGTGATTAATACAGCATCTTCACTAATAATTGGTATATTATTTACAACATTAGTATTTACATTTAATTCTTGTTCTGTTACTGTTCCAGAATATTCTATTGCATCTTCTTCTACATCTAGTCCATAAGCATTTTTAGTGTTTTCAATGTTTTGAGAAATATATGGTCTTTCTCTATCTAATTCATTCGAATTCACATAAATTAGGTCAAATGCTACCATAACAACAAATAATGCTACTAAGTAGATAGGAATAACTGCTAAATTTTTTAATACTTTTGCTGTATTTCCTTTTTTAAAATATTTTAAGGCTCTATATGCAAAAATAACTATGACAAATGCAAATAAAATATATCCCCATAGACGAATAGTTGCTTCTGTCATACCAGCACCATTAATTTCTATATTATCATCAATTGTCAAAATTTTTCCAAACATTAAGTTTTGTGTACCTAATATTGTGATGATAGCTACTCCTATGATAATTAATAATATATTTCTTGTTAATTTTTTCATAAATAAACTTTCTTTTAGCATTTTGCTATCAACACCATCAAAATATCGATTAAATACTAGAATATAGTATGCTGCCATATATATGGTTAATCCCACTACAATTCCTACTATGTAATATACAATCATTTCAATTAATGGTTTTTGGAATACATAATAAGCAATATCTAATCCAAATATAGGATCTGTTATTCCAAAAGATGTATTTGCCATTACTAGCATAATATTTTGCATCATAGAATTTGATACAATTACACTTACAATAATAGAAATTACCAATGAAATAGATTTATTTAATAATTTAGGTATTTCCTTTTTTTCTTTTTCAAAAAATGGTTTTAGCCCTTTCTTGATACCTCTATTTGTCATGTAGATAACAATGAATAATATGACAAAATTGATTGTCATAAGTGCATATCGATAAATTAAATTTGTATAAAATACTTCTAGATAGTTTTCTCCTAATTCCAAGTATTCTAAATAACTTCCTCTTATTTGAATATAGGATATAATGGCAAATATTAAAATAAATGCAATTACTAATATCATTCTGATTTTACTTTTTTTCTTTGTTTTTCCAGGTTGCTTACTAGTCTTAACTTTTTCCTGTTCCACTTCTTTTTTTTCTTCTTCCAAAATGATTCCTCCTTCTTCCTAACATCTCCTCTTATTTCTATTAATCTTTTTCTAACTTTCAATTTATATAATTGCCTTTACAAAATCTTCTGCATTAAAGATTTCCATGTCATCAATTTGTTCTCCCACACCAATAAATTTTACTGGTATTTTATTTTCTTCTACAATTCCAATAACAACGCCACCTTTTGCTGTGCCATCTAATTTAGTTAATACCAATCCAGTTATATCTGCTTCTTCTTTAAAAGCTTTTACTTGTGAAATTGCATTTTGTCCAGTTGTTCCATCTATAACTAATAATACTTCTTTATCTGCTTCACTCATTTCTTTATTAATCACTTTTTGAATTTTGTTCAATTCATCCATTAAATATTTTTTATTATGAAGTCTACCTGCAGTATCAACAATTAACACATCTGCATTCTTTTCTCTTGTGATTTTGATTGCGTCATATACAACTGATGCCGGGTCTACTCCTTCTTCTCGTTTTACAATATCTGCTCCTGAACGTTTTGCCCAAATCTCTAATTGTTCTACTGCTGCTGCTCTAAATGTATCTGCTGCCGCAACAACTACTTTTTTTCCGTCTTTTGCTAAACGATTTGCAATCTTTCCGATAGAGGTAGTTTTTCCTACACCATTGACACCAATCACTAATATGACTGATGGTTTTGTATTTAAATGTAAGCTTATATCTGTTACCTCTAATATTTTTTGCATTTCTTCTCTTAATGCTTTTTTTACATCTTCTTCATCCTCTATTTTTTCTTTTTTGATTCTTTCTCTTAAATGATTGATAATTTTTACAGATGTATCCATTCCAATATCAGACATAATTAAGATTTCTTCTAATTCTTCCAAAAAATCTTCATCTACTTTTCTAAAGCTACTAAATACATTATTAATTTTTTCATCAAATGATTTTTTTGTTTTATTTAATCCATTCTTTAATTTATCAAAAAATCCCATGGTTAAATTCCTTTCTCTTTTTATTACTTTTGTTTATATTTTGACATTATCTATTTTAACATATTTTTTCTGATATTTCCATTAATTTCAACATTTTGTTTAATTTATCCGTATTTTTATAATTTTAATCTAGTTTTTTGATTTATTCTTGAAATCCTATTTTATTTTCTAGTTCTGCGGAATAAAATGATTTTCCTATGTCACGAAAAAAACCAGCATTACGCTGGTATATTTTTCGGCCACGTTTTCACTTATAAAAGTCAATACCAAAATTACCAAAAAAGGGAAAATAAAATTTACCAATTTAGACAACTTTTTATTACATAGAATTGTCAAAGTTTTCCATTTTATTTAATATATCTTTTAATCTGTAAGAATCACCTGTAATATTAAAA
>CALXZX010000032.1 GCA_944393375.1 uncultured Clostridia bacterium
TTTATCACCACAACGAGTTTACCATATATTAGCAAATATTACAATTCTGTAATAATCGATGAAAATTCCCTGATTTTGTTCATGTTCATATTGTATAAAATAAATTAATATGCTATGATAGTTTTGTATATAATAAATATAAGGAGGATTTTTATAAATGATTGGTTGGATTATATTAGCAATTGTCGTTATTATTGTTATAGCTGTTATTGCTATGTATAATGGTTTAGTTCAAGCAAGAATAAAAGTTGACAATGCATGGAGCCAAATAGATGTACAATTACAAAGAAGATTTGACTTAATTCCTAATTTCGTTGAAACTGTTAAGGGCTATATGACACATGAATCTGAAACTTTTGAAAAGATTGCAGAGCTTAGAACTTCATGGGCGAATACAGAAAGTGTTGCTGAAAAAGCTTCATTAGATAATCAATTATCTAATGCTTTAAAAACCATTATGGCAGTATCTGAAGGTTATCCAGAATTAAAAGCAAACCAAAATTTCTCAGAATTATCAGAAGAACTTAGAAATACAGAAAATAAAATTTCTTTTTCTAGACAATTCTATAATGATACTGTAACAATGTATAATACAAAATTAGAAATTTTCCCATCTAACATTATTGCTGGAATGTTCCATTTTAAAGCTCGTGATTTATTTGAAGCTGAAAGTGAAGAAGCAAGAAAAAATGTTAAAGTAGATTTTGGAAAATAATATAATAATTCATTATGAAAGGGAATTGGGGTTTTACCTTATTCCCCTTTTTTTAAAAAACTTTAGGATTGACTTTTATATGTTCTATCTTAATAAGGTTAATTCTTTTAATATAAATTTTGATGAAAGGTTTAATAATTATGTTTGAAACTAGTAAAAAAAATAAATTTGAATCAGGACTCATTGTGGGCATTTTTATTTTAATTATTACATTAATTGTTTACTATGTTTGTCATGCTTTAAGATTAGGCACCATGTCTATTGTGATTGCATTAATTTTTTCGATTGGTTCTGCATGGGCTTCTTATTATTATAGTGATAAAATCGTATTATCCTTAAACAAAGCACGACCTGCTACTAAAGAGGAGGACCAAAAATTGGTCAATATTTTAGATGCCTTAATGGTAACAGCAGGTCTTCCAAATAAACCTAGACTTTATGTTGTAGATGACGCTCAACCCAATGCTTTTGCAACTGGTAGAAATCCACAAAATGCAGTTATTTGTGTAACAACAGGCCTTTTAGAAAAACTAGATTATTACGAACTAGAAGGCGTTATTGCTCATGAAATGAGTCATATTAAAAATTACGATATTCGTTTAAGTTGTGTTGTTTCTGTTATGGTAGGATTTATAGTTATGCTATCTGATTTATTTTCTCGTGCTTTATTTTGGGGTGGAATGAAAGATAGGGATAGTGATAGTAAAGCAAATGGTATTTTAATGTTAGTTGGATTAATTTTTCTAATTTTAGCACCTATTTTTGGTTCTTTAATGCAACTTGCCTTATCTAGAAAACGTGAATTTTTAGCAGATAGTACAGCAGTAGAATTTACACGTAATCCAGATGGTTTAATTTCTGCTTTGGAAAAATTAGAAAATGACCCAAACCAATTGGAAACTGCAAATAATGCGACTGCCAATATGTATATTATTAATCCATTTAAGAAAAATGCTAAAAATGGTAAAAAAAGAAGTACAAATATATGGTCTACACATCCTAGTACTGCTGATAGAATTGAAGCTTTAAGAAATTTAAAATATTAAAATAAAAATCCAACTCTTATCGAGCTGGATTTTTTGTTTCTCTGGGTCTTATTTCAGAACACCTTCTTAATTTTTTTACATCCATTATTATTACTTATTTACATATCTTCTACTATAATTTTCTTTAACATTAACATATCAGTTATATCAACTGTTCCATTTTCATTCATGTCTGCTACTAATAAACTATTTCCTGTTAGTTTCCAACTTTCTCTACTTCCTGCTACCATATGTCTTTTTAACATTAAGAAGTCTGTTACATCTATTTTTCCATCTTGATTAATATCTCCTATTATCATATTTCCTATATTTGCTATTTCTATATTTGCTTGTGCTTCATTTCCTGCTAAGTCTTTTATGGTTATCCTTTCTGTTGTATTTTCAGTATATTCTTTTGTTAAACTTTGTTTATCATTTGATAATGTCCATCCGTTTATTGGTTGTATTTCTTCATTTGCCTTTATTGTTACAATTATATTTTCTTCTGTCATTTGTTTTGTGCTATATTCTACATTTACAATTGGTGCTGTGTTATCAAAATAAAATACATTGCTTCTTGTTATACTTTCATTTTCTAAATTATCCTTTGCATATACCCATAAATACCATTCTCCATCACCTGTATTTTTCGTAATTGTTTGTCCATTTTCAAAACTTTGTGTAAAACTTTCTTTCGTTGGTTGATTGATACTTTGTGTCCATTGATATCTAAAACTATCTTCATTCATTCCTATAAAGTCTTCGTTATCTTTTAAATCTATTTTTACTTCATATCCTTTTTCTGTTTTCTGACTTCCATTTGGTGTATAATTGACAGTTGGTCCTTCATCATCTATGATATATCCTTGTCCTGCTTCTTCTGCATACCTATGTCCTTCTGTATTTGACGCTGTATAAATTAGGATTGTGTCAGGTATTGCATTATCCTCAATATTTGTTACATTTTTTGATATCTTCATTCTTTCTATACTGGTACATGCAGTAAATGCTGAAGATCCTATATTTGTTATACTATTTGGTATATTGATATTTTTTAAATTATCACATCCATAAAATGCACTGTTCTCTATAATTTCTACACCTTCTGGGATAGTTACACTTATTAAACTCGTACATTCATAAAATGTACTATCTTTTATAATTGTCACACCTTCTGGAATGACTATACTCTCTAGACTACTACATCTACTAAATGCATTTATTTCTAGTATTGTTACTTTTGATGGAATATTTATATCTTTCAAGTTAGTACATTCTTCAAACGCTCCATATTCTATACTTGTTACACCTTCTGGAATTTTTATGTTTGTCAAACTACTACATCCTTCAAATGCATAACTTTCTATATTGGTTGTACTTTCTGGTATTGTTACCTTTTCTAAACTACTGCATCCTTTAAACATTGAAAATGTTTCTATACTTGTTACACTTTCTGGAATAACTATATTTTTTAAGTTGTTGCATCCAGAAAAAACAGAATTTCCTATGCTTGTTACACTTTCTGGTATTTCTATATTTTCTAAACTACTACAATTTTCAAAAGTATTATTATGAATTTTTGTTACAGTATTTGCTATTGTATATTCTTTTTCATCTGTTTTTCGAGCTGGATATTTTATAATTTCAGTTTTATCTTTATTGTATAAAACTCCATTTTCACTTATATATGAATCATTATCTGTGTCTACATGTATATTTATTAAGTTGTTACATTCATTAAATGTGTTATCTCCTATTCTTGTCACATTTTTTGGAATAACTATACTTTCTAAGCTACTACATCCTTTAAATACTGAACCTTCTATGCTTGTTATACTTTCTGGAATAGTGATATTTTTTAGTTGACTACATTCTTCGAACGCATTAGATTCTATATTTACAACAGTTTCTGGTATTTTTATATTTTCTAATGCTCTACAATTATAAAATGCAAATCTTCCTATATTGGTTATTCCTTGTTCTATGATGACTTGCTCTATTAAATCTCTATATTGTGTATTATGCCAATCGCTTGTAAAAGTTGCATACCAATTTTTCATTTCTCCAGTACCTGTTATTGTCAATGTTTTATCCTTTAATGTCCATTTAGCAATTACACTTCCACTGTTAAATTCTGATATGTCCCATGTTTCTTCTTCCTTAACTTCATAATTTGTAGAAACTTGTTTAGCTTCTCCATCAAGAATATATGCTTGTTCTTTTTCTTCTGCATATTTATGTACATAACTATCTGCTTTTGCATATATAATTGCTGTACTTGGTATTGTATAATTTCCTATGTGTGTTACACTTTCTGGAATCGTGATACTTTTTAAACTGTTGCATCCCTCAAATGCACTAGTTCCTATGTCTGTTACTTTTTCTGGTATAGTTACATTTACTAAACTACTACAATTTCGCAATGCCCAATTTCCTATAGTTGTTATATTTTTAGATAATTCAATACTTTTTAAACTACTACATTCTGAGAATGTAAAATCTCCTATACTTGTTATTCCTTCTGGAATTGTTATATTTGTCAAGCTACTACATCCTTGAAAGGCACCAAATCCGATCGTAATCACACTTTCTGGTATATACAAATCTGTTAAACTACTACAATAAGTAAATGCATGGGATTCTATACTTGTTACTCCTTTTGGGAATTCTATATTGGTTAAACTACTGCAGTCCTTAAACATAAGATCTGTTTTTATATTTGTTACACTTTCTGGGAAAGTAATACTTTTTAAACTACTACATCCAGAAAATAGAGAACTTCCTAGACTTGTTACATTTTCTGGGATACTTATTTCTGTCAAACTACTACAGTTTTCAAATGCACCAAATCTAATGGTTGTTACACTATTTGGAATTATTATATTTTCTAGATTAGAACATCCTTTAAATGTCTCATTTTCGATTATAGTTATGCCTTCTACAATTTCTATTTTCTTTAAATTATTACATCCTTCAAATGCATTTGCTTCAATTTGTGTCACACCATTAGGTATTGTATATTCTGTTATATTTTTCTTTCCCATTGGATATTTTATTATTTTATTTTTTTCTTTATTAAATAAAATTCCATTTTCACTATAATAACTTGGATTATTGCTATTTACATTTATACTTTCTAAATTATCGCAATCGTTAAACACTTCTTTTCCTATGTTTGTTACCATACTTGGAATATCTATACTTTCCAAACGACTACATCCACTAAATGTACTATCTTCTATACTTGTTACTCCTTCTGGAAGATTTACAGATTTCAGGTTATTGCAATTATCAAAAGCATACTTTCCTATATTAGTTATTCCTTCTTGTATGATTATATTTTCTATTAAGTTGGTATATTGTGTGTTATGCCAATCTTCTTTTGAATTAATATCCCAATCCTTTATTTCTCCTGTTCCTGATATGGTTAAGGTTCTATCTTTTAATGTCCATTTAGCTTTAACACTTCCATCTCCATTTGCTGATATATCTCATGTTTCTTCATCTTTTATTTCATAATCTCTGGAGATTTCTCCTGTTGTTTCTTCATTATTTGTATTTTCTACCAATTCTGCTATTTTTATTTCTTCTTGTTCTTGCATATCTCCTGCCATCTGTTCTGTTTGTATTTCTGCTTTTGATGTTAAATTTTCTACTGCTAGTACATTTGTACCTATTCCTGGCATCATTGGTACTGCTATTTGAAACATCATTGTAGATATAGCTATTATGCTAATTGTCTTTCTCAACCCCTTTTTCATATGTCAATCCTCCTTTTATTTAACACATTTGTTTTATCTAAATTGCTTTAATTTCAGACATATTTCCTATTTATAATATATCGATTTTCTAACTTCTTGTAAATATGGCTTTTAATCACTACTCTAAGTATCTCTCGTTTCTCCCTACGGCTTTTGTTCTTCTCTTTTTTCTTTCAAATATTAAATTTTTATGACATTTTTATTGCTAATTTCAAAAATTTTAATTTTGTCCCTTATTTTCAAACCCAAAAACGGACGTACTTCGTACGTCCGTAAATGTCGCGTTGACAAACAAATATCGCATTGACAAATGAACTCAATGCGACACAAAATCATTTCATCCCAAAAATTTCTTTTGCATTCTCATATGTCATTTTAGCAACATCTTCTAAAGTTACTCTTTTTACCTCTGCTATTTTTTGAGCAATATATTTTACATTTCTTGGGTCATTTCTGGTCCCTCTCACTGGCTCTGGTGCTAAATATGGGCTATCTGTTTCAATGAGTATTTTATCGTTTGGTACTATCTCAATAATTTCATTTGCATTTTTAGAATTTTTAAAAGTAATAGGTCCTGCAAAAGAAATATAAAATCCAAGCTTTAATGCTTCTTTCACTAATTCTCTATTTAATGGACAACAATGAAAAACCCCTTTTTTATTGACTGTATATTTCTTTAAAATATCAAGTGTATCCATAACTGCTTCTCTTGTATGAATTACAATTGGCAAATTCAATGCATTTGCCATCTCAATTTGTTTGATAAAAACTTGTCTTTGTAATTCTTTTCTTTGTAAATCTTTTTCCCAATAATAATCTAATCCAATTTCTCCTATAGCTACAATTTTTTTATCTTTTATATTTTCTTTCACTAAATCTCTTATTATTTCTATATCTTTCCACAATTCTTCTTCATTTTGTGGAATATCATTGGGAGAAATTCCACAAGTGGTATATATATAGTCATATGTTTTTGATAATGCCACACCTTTTATAGAACCTTCTACACTATATCCTGCTGAAACAAACTTTGTAATATCTGCTTTTTTTATTTCTGCAATTAGCTTATCTCTATCTTCATCAAATCTTTCATCATCTAAATGACAATGACTATCAAAAAACTCCATTTTTTCTCTACCTCCTTTGGATATTTTATGAAAATGAGGCATTGGGGGAAATTTGCTTAAATTGCTCAAAAGTATTATTTCCAAACCACTACTACATTTGCTGTTGCATATTCTTTACAGTGTGAAATACTAATATCCATTTGCTCTATCTCTGGTATCTCTATGTTTAATAGATTCGTATGTGGTCTTCCATTTCTGTCATTCACAACTTCTATATTTTTCCATCCGATATCATATTTATTATTTAACCTACTTGAAATTGCTTTAAATACAGCTTCTTTTGCAGCAAATCTAGCAGCATAGTGTTGATATTTTTGGTTGTTTTTACTCTCACAATATTTAATTTCTTTGTCTGTATAAACACGTTCTAAAAATTTTGTTCCTATTTCTTCTATACTCTCTTTTATTCGTTTAATCTCTATAATATCTGTTCCACAACTTATTTTCATATAATAATTCCTTTTCTTTTTATCTATTAAATTAAAATCGGGAAGATATATCTTCCCTTTTTTTCGTTTGTTTTTCATAATTAATCTAATATTTTGATAACAATACAAAATTCAATATATTAAATACTAAAGAAGCAATTAAAATAATTGAAATAGCAATTGTTACATTTTTATTTTTTTCAATATTAAGTTCTTTATATAATACATCATATTCGTTTTTTACTTCCTGATATAATTGTTCTAATTCTAAAATTTCTTTTACCTTATGGTCAAACATTGTACCTATTTCATCTTCTGTTACTTCTTGAATCCATATATTTTTGGTAAAAGATATAAATTCTTTTCTTACCTTTTTCATTTTTGTTGGGTGTTTAAATTCCAAGCTTAGTTTTTTCAAATAAATTTTCTTATATAATTCAAATATATATGTATATAAATATTGCTGTTCAAATTCATTTGGTAAAATTGTGTAATTATTGATATCTGTTGATGATGAAAACAATGTTACACCATATTTTGTAATTCCCATTTTTGTATATTTCCATTTTGATAATGTTAAGATATCCTTTTCTTTTAAACTAGCAGAATTATCAGCAGGTAAAAATCTAACAAATTTTATAAAGTTATTTTCAATGTTTTCAAATGGATTGTCTACATTCCATGCTGACTGGTCTATACAAACATAAGAATATGTTAAAAATCGTTCAGTATTAATATCTAATTTGATTGCTTCTACATTAGAACCTGTGATTCCTTTTATGAAATCAGAAAGTTTATCAATACTTGCAAAACTATCTGTCTGTATATTAATCTTATCATAATTATTTAATGTTCTATTATCTTGCTGGATATCTCTAAATTTATAGTTAAAATTTAAAACATCTGAAAAAGTAGGATTATCTTCTATATTTGTTTTCATACACAAGAAACAGATTCCTGTTTGAAAACAAATGATTTCTATTTTACGTATTTTAAAGAAGATGCCTTTTCCATCTCCTGCCTTTCCTTGAATATCATTTTTTATTGTATATTCAAATATGCTACAAGGATATTTTGAAAGTACAACTGCCTGTGTTTCCATTGGCATTTCTTTAAATTTTGTATATTTTGCATTTGTAAAACTAAAAGTTGAAAAAAGAAAATCTCTGGTTTTTGGTGTAAAATGTTTATATAATCTTAAATCCTTTTCCTTTTCAAATCTTTTTAATTTACAATTTTTATCTTTTAATAATCGTAATATATATTTTTGATATTTCTTTTGTTTTACAACAAAAGGATGTATAAAATATGTGTATTGATAATTTATCTTTAGTTCCATCTTTATCACCTTTTTTAATATTTTATTTTTGGTTATAATAGTTCATATTTATATCTTTTCCTAGATGCCATTTTCCAATAAAATCAATGATCAAATAATCATCTAAATTATATATAGGTTCTTGGACAACCTCTCCTTTATTATTAATTGCACCCCATTTTCCGTCTTTTTTTACTGCTGCGAATCCATATTCATTTTGTTCTGTTGCATCATCATACATATATTCTACCACAACATTTCCGTCTTTGTCTACATATCCATATAGATTGTCTTTTTTGTCTAAATACAATGTATTGTTACTTAAAATTTCTGTTTTATTTCTTTCTTCAAATCTAAAATTATAATATTTATATTCATCATTTTGTCTTAATTCAAAATAGCCTGCATCCGTATTGATTTCAATTAATATTCCTGTCTGTTGTACATCAAAGTTACTGTTTAAGATGTTACTATTAAAGTTTTCATCTTCTGCAATATAGATATCTCCTGTTTCATTATATGTAATAGATTGATAATTAAATGGTACTTTCTCTGTATTTTCTATATCAACAATTCCTTGTGTTTCTCCTTTTGTTGCAATAAAGATATTGGCTTTTGCCTCTACTAAATTATCATATTGTGCCTCTATCAAAACTTCTCCTGCTAAGTTCATAACACCATATTTTCCATTCGAAATATAGATAACACCTTGGTCTTTTGTTTTTAATATAGCTGATATTTCTTCAAATCCTTGTGTTAAAACATCTTGTCCATTACTATTGATAACTTTTTGACTTCCATCTTGTGTTACTACATATAAATCATTTCCATATACTTTCTCAATTTCTTGGTATTGATTCTGTAAAATTACTTTTTTAGAAGAATCTACAATTCCATATAATCCTGTATCATCTTTTACAATATATCCATCTCTATTTGTCTTTCCCAAGTTTGTAATCTCTGCATAATTGGTATCTAAAATAATTCTACCTTCTCTGTCTGTCACACCATATTTTCCATCTTTTTGAATTAATAAAGCATTTTCTACACCTGGTATTGCTTCTATACTATCATATTCTGTCTTTATTATGATTTCTCCTTCAAAATTAATGATTCCCCATTTTCCATCTTTTTGAACCTTTAACACATTGTCTTCATACCATAAATTGTTATTTTCATCATGATTGCTAATAGCTTCTATTTTCGTATAGTCTGTAAAAATTTCTTGATTTTTACTATTTAAAGCTTTAGTTGAATATTCTCCAGTATCGAAATTTACATCATATGTACAAAGGAATATATCTGTTTTATTATCTGGGATAATGATTATTTCTTCATAGGAAGGTTCTATGACTGTATCACCATTTTCATCAATTACACCCCATTTATTATCTTTATATGCTGCAAAATATGTTTTACTAGAAATTTCTCCTCTACTACTTTCTTTTTGAAAGATTCCTCTTATGATAAATATAGACATAATAATTACAACAATTGCCAAAATGACTGCAAAAACTTTTTTCATATTTAACTTTGGTTCCTCATATCTTCTTCCTTTACTCATATAATTGTTCCTCCTAATTACATATCCTTTTGCATAAATTTACACACAATGACACTCATATCATCTTTTGTTTTTCCAAAATTGTTATCAATTGCTTCATTTAATACAATATCTGCAATTTTTTTTGTATTTTTTGTTTCAATATCTTCTAATAAATATTTAATCCATAATTCTTTGTTTTTATATTCTATATTAGAATCTAATATCCCATCTGTACACATAAGCATCATTTGTTCATTTTGTATATCTATATCAAATACTTGTATATTATCTTGATTAACCATTCCTGCTGGAAGTGAATTAGATTTTATAATTTGTACCTTTCTATTTTTCTTTATGTATGTTGGACATGCTCCACTTTTTATAAATTCTATTGTTCCTTTATATAAATCTATAATAGCAATATCTAGTGTGGCAAAAATTTCTTCATTTTTACTAATCAAACTAGAAGTAATTAATTCAATAGAACTATCTTTATCAAACCCAGATTTCAATAAATTTTGTAACATAGCTAATGCTTGCATACTACTTTCATTTGCTTTTCTTCCTGTTCCCATTCCATCGCTTAATGCAATAACATATTTTCCATCCTTTAGTCTTGTATTGATAAAGTTGTCTCCTGAAACTTCACTCTGGTTTTTACTAGAATCTGCTGTTGCAAATCCAATGACATATTTGTCATCAGAAATATAAATCAAGTCTGTTTCCGTAGAATTTTCATCATTTAAAATAATCTTTTCCTTTAGAATTTTTGTCAATATATTTTCTATGACACGATTATCTGCTATTTCTTGAAGCAATATATGAATGATATATCTATCTTTCTTATTGATAGACACCTCATCTACCTTTATTTCTTTTTGTTTTAATAATTCAATAATCTCAATTTCTTGTTTTGTATAATCTTCTTTAATAGCATCTTTTTGGATGTCTTTTGCAATACCAGATATTACCTTAGAAACACCTCTTAATTGTGTTTCCATATTCTTCTTACTTTCTTCTAACTTTCTTTTCCAAACAAAATTATTTTTACTTACTTTATATGATATATTTAATATTCTTAAAATTTGTAATATATTTTCTTCTAAGTATCCACTGACTTCTTTATCATCAAACCCTATAATATAACTATTGCAATCTGCAAAGATTTTTAATAAATCTTGTCTTTCAATTTCTTGTTTTTCTAATAACAAATTAAATATTTCATCTATAATTTTTCCATTTACATTAGCAATATCTTCATATAATAAATTGTCTTTATATGCCTCTAGATTATTTAATAACTCATTAATAAATATTTGCTTATTTTCTTCTTTTTCTTCAATAGAAAATGATTTCTTTGTATCTTTTGCATAAGCATTTGCCATTTTTTTAATTGTTTCAGACACATTATTTAATTTTTCAACTGTTTCTTTTTCTTTTGTTAAACTTCTTTCTCTAGAAATTGGTAAAAATTTTGATCCACCTACAAATTCTTCTATATCAATACTAACATTTTTGGGTATAGCCAATAGAATAATAGATGCTAATAAGATTTCTTTAAAATAAATTAATTCTACTGTGTATCCATTTGATGCATATGCCAATATTACATTTCCTATACAAAATCCAACAATAACACCAATTCTTCCAAATCGATTTAAGATACCTGCTACCATACCAGAAATTGCATAAGCCGCTATGATAATTGGTTCTCCTCCTGTAATAATTCCAAGTGTTACACCAATGGTTACTCCTGAAGTAGCACCTACCAATACACCATTTTTCCATCCTAAAACTAAAACAATTAATATACTAAGTATATTTCTGATTGAAAATCCTAAAATAGATACATTTGAAAAAGCACTTACGGCTATCGCTAATAGAAGACTTGTCCCAATCACTTCTTCAATAGAAAATGCCTTTTTTTCTCCAAAATTTTCAATTACAGAAATAGAATTTGCAAATATTTTATAAAATGCAATGGTAATAATTGTATAGGTAATACTTAATAATATGTCATAAAGTGTAAGTGTAGAAAATAATGCTTTAATCATTTGTATGATAAAAACAGCAACAAACATGTTTTTACCTACTTTAATTTTTTCATTTCTTTCTTCTTCGTTATATTTTGGCTTTATAATAAATAAGCTGACAAAAAATACAAGGCTGGTTAAAAAATATTCTAATGCTCCTCCTACACCAAATTTAATAACATTTCCGATTAAAGATACTACTGTCACTCCCAAAAGTGGAATAGAAGATGAAAAACAAGCTCCTAATATACTAATACTAAATAATGAAAAATCCCCTCCTATGCCTACTAATGATAGCATAAACGATAAAATATACATGATAATATTATTGGGTTTGATAACCTCTGACCACTTATTAACAGTTTCTTTTTTTCTATCTTGTATTGTATATTCATTTATATTTTGAAACATATTCACATACCACCTTTACCTAATATATACGCTATATTTTACTACTTGTCTTTTGTGGTTTTTGTCTTTTTTAGTAAGTAATTACTAATAATTTTTTTACAGAATATACTGTTTTATTATTTTATATTTTTTTATATTCCTTTTTATTTGTTTTTATGCTTTTTATTTTATTACAGAATGTCAAAAAAAGCAATACAAGAAAAAAAATCATTCCTATTTAGTCTGATTCATTTATGATAATGTCTTAATAAATCATTTGAGAAAATGTCTCAACCAAAAAATATTTATAGATACTTTC
>CALXZX010000033.1 GCA_944393375.1 uncultured Clostridia bacterium
TCGCCTGTACAGTTGCTTTTTCTACAATTTCTTTTTCATTTGCAATTTCTGTTTCTTCTTTTGCTTGTCCTGCATTTCCAATTATCCCATTATCTCCTGTTATCGCACTTATGGTGACTCCTTCTAAGATTAATAAAACAATGATAGTAATCACTAATGCCATTAATGTAATTCCTTTTTGGTCTTTTCTTCTTTTTATTTTTTTCATTCTTTCTACCTCTTTTCCTTTGTTTTTCTAGTTTTCGTGAATTCTATATTTTTCTTTCAGTATTCTACTTAAGGTAAAAAGAAAAAAGCAAGAATAACTTGATTTCATCATAAAAACAAGTTATTCTTACTTTTATTTATTCTATTATTTCTTATTTTTTATTATTTACTTAAAACTTTTCTATGTATTGACTTTACACTTTTTTATTGATATTATATTTTAAATTCTAGATCTTTAAGTAGAATACTCTAAGGTTTTTTATTTGATTTTCATACAATAAAACAGTAAAAATATTTTTTTATTTCTACTATTTTCTATTATTAAACTTTATCTAATATATCTTTTAATCTTGTATTTTGTTTTGTTAGATATAAATATCCAATTAAAGCTTCAAAAGCTGTCGCATACATATATTCTTGTACATTTGAATTTTTAGGTAAATGATGATTTTGTGTATTTCTTCCTCGTCTTACAATATCTTTTTCTTCATCAGTCAATATTTCATAAATTTCATTTAATTTTTCTGCTTGACTTTTTGCCTTTACATACTTAATAGCCTCTATATGTAATTTATGTGGTTTTAAATTTGTTTCATTAATTAATTTATTTCTTATAAATAATTCATACACAGCATCTCCTATATATGCCCATGTTAATGGTGACATTAATTCTACTTCTTGTTTTGTTCTGTCTACTTTTAAGAATTCTTCCATTTCCTTTATTCCTTTTCTCTCTTTTTTATTAATTATTATATTTCATCTTATTATTTTTTTATTTTACAACACTACGATCATTTTGTGCATTATTTATATTATGACACACGCTACAAACTAAAAATTTGTATGATATCTTTACAATTTTTTCTACTTCTTCCATTATCTATAACTCCTATAAGTTTCTATATGATTTTACCTAAATTTCTAATATTTTTATTATGCTTTTTCCAATGTTATTTTTCCAATCTTACCATTCTTAAATTCATCTAACAGAATTCTTGCTGTTTTTTCTTCATCAATATTACCACCAGGAATGATACATCCTCTTTTTTTACCTATTGCTAAAAAGATTTCATAAATATTTTCATTTTCTGGTCTTTCTTTATTTTCTAATTGCTCATTAATATATTCTTCTGTTAGCTTATATCTTTCACATAATTGTTTTGGATAATTTTCTATTAAAAATTTCACCAAATAATAGGCAATTTCTGTTCTTTGCAAAATATCTTCTTTTATAGTTCCTGTAAATGCAAGATGTAATGCCACTTCTTCACTTTCAAATTTAGGCCATAACACACCTGGTGTATCTAACAACTCAATTTTTTCATTGATACGAATCCATTGTTTTTGTTTTGTAACACCTGGCTTATTTCCAACCCCTGCAGATGTTTTTTTAGAAATTCGATTGATAAAAGAAGATTTTCCTACATTTGGTATTCCCAATACCATTGCTTTTATTTTTCTTCCTATTCTTCCTTTTTCAGCTTGACCTTTTAAGTCTTCTTCCATAATTTTCTCTATTTTTCTAATACATTCTTCTATTCCTTTTCCAGAATTGGAATCTGTTAGAATTGCTGGGATATTTTTCGTTTTAAAATATTCCACCCATTTTCTATTTTGTCTTTCATCTGCCAAATCACATTTATTTAACACAATCATTTTCTTTTTGTTTTTTGTAATTTCTGCTATATCTGGATTTTGACTAGATATTGGAATACGGGCATCTAATAATTCTATTACAATATCCACTAATCTTACATCTTCCATAATTTGTCGTTTTGTTTTTGCCATATGTCCTGGATACCAATTAATATTCATGGTATTTGAATTTTCGTTATTGTTCATATTTTCACTTCCTTCTTTATTGATATGTTGAAAGTAATATATTCATAGTTTCTTCTATTGAATATGTTGTAGCATCATTTGGAAAAGTAACATAGCTATAAGCACCATGTTTTTTTTCAACTATAAACACATCATTTATGTTATTTACTTGTAAAATAAATAAATAAATATAATATCCTCAATTAGCAAAGCTCTAATTTTTTCTATAACATCAAAAAAGACATTTGAGACCTGTTCCCAAACGTCCCTAATTTTCTTACAAAGTTCTATAATTATTCTTATCTGCTCTCTCATCTAATTTTCTATCATATTGCTCATTTTTATAAAACCAATCTGTCTTTTTATCTTTAGGGTGTGCTTTTCTATTTTTATCTGCTAATAAATCTAATAATACTGCTATTGGTAAAATAATTCCTATCAAAGATATAATTAATGCTGTATAGTCATTTAATCCCAATTGTGAAGCATCTTCAAATAAAGCTGAAAGCTTTGTTGCTACATCTGAACCAAAATACATTCCATAAGCAAATAAATAAATTAATGCTCCTGCCATTTTTCTTTTTACTACTAATATTAAGCAAGCTAATACCACGAATAACAAAATAATTTCCATTGTTAAATCAAATGGTGTAATAAAAAATTCTTGATGTAATTGTGCCATTAAAGCAACCATAATTCTAAATACCCAAAACATTACCATAAAACAAACCAATAGCCATGTAGAAAAATTTTTCATTTGTAATTTCCTCCTTTTATTCACCTAGAAAATAAAGGCGAATTTTCTTCGCCTTATATTCAATTAATCTACAAAATCAAAATCATCTTTAAATTTTTCCTTAAAAATTTCAAAAACTTTATTAAGTGTCTCTGGATCATCAACACTTACATAAGATTCTTCATCTGTATCTTCATCTATATCTTCTACTTTTAAGATGACAACTTCTCCTTCTTCATCTTCTTCTCCTTCTTCTGCAATAGGTAATAAAACAACATATTCTTCATCATCTAATTCCACTAAATCCAAAAATTCAAATCTTACTTCATTTCCATCTTCATCATTTAATATAACAATGTTATCTAATTCTTCTCCTCCATAAATTTCATTATCGTTCATAAATTTCTCCTTTCAATTTATTTATTTTTATTATATATTACATATAATACATGATTAAAATGATTTTTTCAATGTGTTTTTTAATTTATTTAAATATGTTTCTAAAATATATACTGCAGATATAGTATCAACGATATTTTTCTTTTTATGCTTATTCACATCTAAAAAATTCATTGTTTTATGAGCTGCAACGGTAGTTAATCTTTCATCAATTACTTCGATTTTTATCTTATTATATTTACATTTTAATTTATGTACAAATTTTTCAGTAATTTCTGCTCTTTCTGACATTGTCCCATCCATATTTAGTGGCAATCCTACTACAATGGTATCTACTTCATATGTTTTCAAAATTTCATCTAATCGTTTTAGTACGATTTTATCAGAGTGATTTCTTTGGATTGTTTCTAGTCCTTGTACTGTTATATTTAATTCATCAGTTATGGCTATTCCAACTCTTGCATCTCCATAATCTATCCCTAATATTCTCATATTAGTCCTCTTCTAATCCTATATATTTTTTTACCATTTTTTCTAATAATTCATCTCTTTCAATGGTTCTAATTTTATTTCTTGCATCATTATGACTTGTTATATAAGTAGGATCCCCAGATAAAATATATCCTACGATTTGATTGATAGGATTATATCCTTTTTCCATCAAAGCTTCATATACTTCTTTTAAAATTTCTTGACTTTTTACATTTTGTTCTCTTTCTACCTTAAAGTTCATTGTCTTATCAAATTCCATATCAGTACCTCCTTTTTCATTTTTGTAATTGAAGAATTATTTTTATTTTGTTATATATTCGTTATATCACTTTCTTGTTTATCAGCATTATCTAAATATTCTTCTAGTTTCTTTAGAACTTCTTCTAAACCTGTTCCTTTATAATAAGAAGATAATGCGACATTTATAATTGGTGTTGCTTGTTGTTCTGACATATCTATACCTTTATGTTCACTACTTTCTATTGTGTAATCTATATTATCTTCTGGTAAAGATATTTTCATTTGTTCAATATGGTCTTTTATATCATTAATAAATGAAGCAACACCTTCTGTATCTACTCCTGAAAAAACAATAACAAATTTAGGTCCCATATATCTTACAAAAACATATTCTTCTGAAATATTATTTTTAACATATGCACTAATTTCTTTTATAACTTCATTTCCCAATTCTCTACAATATTTTTTATTAATTTCTTCTATATTAATAATTTTAAACATACAAATTGTTGATATGGTATATTGATCTATAATTTTCTTTCCTTCACCATATAAATATTCCTCAGAATATAGTCCTGTAAATAAATCTGTTCTTACAATAGACTCTAATGTTTTCTGATGTACAACTGTTTTTAATACAGATACAATATTGTCTTTAATAACTTCTAAAATCGTTATATCTACATTATCAAAATCATGTGGTGTGCCACTTTCTAATATCCAATATCCAATATATACATTATCTATATATAATGGAAAGAATATTGCTGATTTTGCCCTTCCAAATTCCATTTTTTGATATGGAAGTCTTTCACTATCATTGTTGACTGTAACATATTTTGGAGTAGCTGTTTGTATACTATCTTTAAACATATCTACATCTTGTAAAGATTTTAATGAATCCCAATGTCTCTGATCAACATTAGATGCTTTTATTTCATATTCTGCACCATTAAAAACAACAATTGTTGAATATTTTATTTCATACTTCTCAATTAGGATATTATTGATTTTCTTTATCTTTTCATCAACTGAAGATGTTTCTCCTATTGTATTCATAAAATCTTGAACAACTTGTAGGTTAGTAATTTTTTGATTAATATTTTTGAATTTTTGAATTTTTTGACTAATCTTTATATTATAAATAACTAGTATAATTACGATTATTACTAATACTACAGCAACTCCTATTATCACAATTGATTCCTCCTATTTAAAAATTTCTTTTCATCTGATTTAATGTATCATTCATACTTGGAGAAAAAACTCCTGATTGATTATTTTCTCCACCAACAGTAGGTGGTCTATATGTTCCTTTTCCTGAAACTAATGGATATATCATATTTCCTAAAGCTTTCAATACTTGCATAAATGTTTTTGAATATCCCTTTAAATTAATATCACAATTAATAATTCCTTCTAAATATTTTACATATATTTCTTCTTCAAAAGGTATCGTTATATACTTAATCAAATTTCTATCAAATAATTCTGTCATAAATGACATAGCAGGGTCATTATAAAATGCCATTCCTCCTATAATTGTTTTTTCATTTACCCCTCTAATCTTTACAAATTTATTTAATATAATCTTTAATTTTCCTTCTTCTAATATATTTTTTGCTTTTAATTCTCTTAAAAATGCAGTAAGTGGTTGTATTGTAAGAATATCTAAAGATTGTACTAAATATGTTTCTAGTGATTGTTTAAAATATCCTACTGGTGTATTAAAGTCACAATCAATTAAAATTAAAGAATAATTTTTTACTAATGTTTCCAAAATTTCATCCACTCTACTAATAGAATCTTGTTCATCTGGTAAAGAAGTAAATACTGTTAAATTCTTATTTACTTGTATTCCATTTGCAATCCCTTCTGATAATTGCTCAATACTATTTGCAGCAATATTTCTTAATGCTTCTTCATTTTTTGTATATATATAATATGAATTTCTATTTGTTGTTGTATCTAAAATAGCTACATTAATTCCCATAGATGATAATAATTCTGCTACATTATTGACAATAAATGATGTACCATTTTTACTTGTTCCAACAAATGTTACAATCTTTTTATCAGATGTTAAAAGTGATGAAATATCTATTGTTTGTATATAATTATTGTTTGTTCTTGTCATATCTCTTGAATTTGAAGGAATATATTCATCATATGCATTATTATTGTAACTTTGTCCATATTGGTTATTATATGAACTTTGATTTGTACTTTGAGAATAATTAAATGCTGATTCTTGTGTAGTATTTTGTTCTGGCTCTGGGCTAGAATCTACTTCTTCAAATCCTGGTAATACCATATCATTTTCATTACTATTTTGACGACTATCAAAACCTGGTAATATAGTATCATTATTATCTTCTTCATCTTCAAATCCTGGTAAGATTGAATTATTATCATTATCTTCAAATCCAGGTAATACCGTACTATTTTCATTATCTTCAAATCCTGGTAAAATTGTATTATTTTCTTCTGTTTCAAAATTATCAAATCCTGGTAATACTGTATCATTTTCCGGTTCTTCAACACTTGGTAAAACTGTTTCTTCTTCCACTGGAAGTGGATTTTTTCTTGGTCTTCCTCTTCCTCTTTTTACTGGTTTTGGTTCTTGTGTTGTTTCTATTGGAACTGGATTTTTTCTTGGTCTTCCTCTTCCTCTTTTTACTGGTGGTTGTGTGTCTTGTGTTGTGACTGAAGATGTATTCGAAACTTCTGTAACTGTTTGTTCTGGTTGCATTACATTTGGCATATTATCTTCTTGTTTTACCGTCGCTACTGCTCCTACCTGTTGCTGTGCTACTTGATGTATTGACTGTTGTTGTGCTGGCTGATGTAAAGTTTGTTGTACTTCTGGTGTCTTTCTAGGCTTAGACATTTTTCTTACACCTGTCATATTAACAGAAGAAGGTATAACAACTGGTTTTGTCATTGTAATTGTCTTGTCTTTTGGTCTTAATAATTTTTCACTAGTTCCAGCTTCTCCCTTTTTCTTATCTTGCCTTAAACTATTTGATACTTTATTATTAAATGACATAATTTTCTGATATTTAGGAGATCTTTCCTCTAGCACTGCTCTTACATTTAAAGGTAAAAACTTTGTAATAATTCTTAATTGTGTATCATTATACTGTGCTGCGATATTATTAAAACTATCAATATATCTATCTTCGTCTTTTCCTAAACTTTTATAATGTGCCAAGATGTTTTGTATTTCCATCTCACTAACATCATTTTCATTTTCTGCTTGATAGGTTACTTCTTCAGAATCAATTTTATAATATGCTTTTGCCTCTTTCTTTAATCTTGGTCTATGGATTAGTCTACAAACTTCGTCAACACTTCTATCATTTCCCAATATAGCATTATAGATTCCAATACCAAATAATTTCACCAACATTTGTTCAGATTTTGTTCTTCTATCCAAACAAATTAAAATAATTGGTATGTCATTTCCTCTCATATTAGATGCTTCATCACTAATACTATCTAATTTTTCGAATATAAATTTATCTATTTGGTCATATTGTGTATGTGAAAAAGCTTCCAAATCTTCACTAATAACAATTCTATCATATGATTTATCTTTTTGTATTTCTTTTAATATTGCATTAAAGTAATATACATTTTTGTGTGAGATAATTTCTTTATATTCTTTTTGATACTTTTTTATAATCGCTTGTGAAATTTCTTCATTACTTACAGCAAATAAAACTTTCATTTGTTACCCCCTTCCAAATCTTACAAACACTGCAAATGCTAGTGGTAATACTTGGCATATAATTAATATTGTTACAAAGGTTACCATTAATCCCATACCTTTTTCCAAGGTATCTAACTTTCTAACACCTACTACATATCTATGAATTGCTCCAATAGCAATTCCTAAAAAGCAAAGTGGTATACTATAAATTCTAATGACATTCAATATGTATGCTACAAGTCCATATACATCTGACCCATATTTTTCTTGATAGTCTGCTAAGGAATTCGCTGCATTATCTTTTATCTCTACTAATTTACTTTCTGTTTCTTCATCAATTGCTTGTTCAGCTGCACAAACTGTATTTGTACAAATGAATATTCCAAAAACAATTACGAACATTGTAACAATGATTATTGCTTTTTTCATCTATTTGTTGCCCCTTTCTTCTTTATTTTTGGCAAAATACTCCCTATTTTTTCTTATACCTATATATCATACAATAACTTTAGAAAAATAGCAAGAATTTTTTACAATTTATTGTACAAATATTGCATATACTGATATACACGGCTTGCCCAATTTTTGTCAGTTGCATATTTCGTATTTACTCCTGTTAGAGTGGCTCCATTATAATAAGAACCAGTTGCTACTTCTCCACCATATATACTTGTCCCCTTTGGATTTAAATAATATTTCACAAATACTCTAGCTAATAAATCTATACTTTCTGAATAATTAGAAAAGTTATATGCACTATTATATGGACTAGAATCATATGCACCATATCCAAATAAGTTTTTCTTTTCTAGCGCTATTTTTGATGTTCCCCAGGCACTTTCATGAATTGCTACTGATGCAACAAATATGCCATTAATATTATATTGTTTTTCTATGTAATAAAAATACTGTGCATTATTAGCAAATATATTATTTTTATCTTTATCATCATTCAAGACCTTTTTAAATTGTTCTAGAGATAATCCACTTGGTTTATTTAATGCCATATTAAAACTCAATGTACCTTTTAGCACACTTGCTGACTTTGTATTTGTACTACTGTCAGTTATTTCTTCTTTTTCTGGCTCATTTGGATTAATATATGTTGTACATTCTGCTTTTACATATCCTCTTGCTGTACCACTTTCTATGCGATACCAAGAAGCTTGTATCTCCTCCAACTTTAATTCATCATTTTTAGATAGTGTTGCCACTTTTTGTGAATTCTCATCTGGTTCTACCATAACAGATAATCTGTCAGAAGTAACATATAAAGTATCTCCTACTTTTGCTGTATAATTACTTGTTCCAGGTCCACCACCTATTTCTACAATCTTATTAATAGAAGCAGTTGTTATTTTCTGACTCACTTGTTCTTCATTAATTAATTCTTCATCTTTATATGTTTTTTTAATCGTTACTTCTTGTGTTCCTTGTCTTCCTTCTTGCACCACCTGTACAACACCTTTAGGAATGCTTGTATTTGTCCTATATTTTGTAATATATTCTAAAACTTCTTCTTTTACTTCATATTCTTCTCTTTGCCCGTCATTTGTATTTTGCGAAATAATTTCTTCTAAATTGACATCTTCTGCCTGACTAATCCTTACTTTTTCCGTATTTTGACTAGCTGTTTCTTCTGTTGCATATACCTTTTTTGAAAAATATAGATTATAAAAAAGGATAGAATATAACATAAACACAATAAAAACTAAAAAATATATTAAATTCTTAATGGTTATTTTTACTTTTTTCTCCTTCTTTTCTTTTGTTTTCATATAATCACCTATCATCATTTTACCTTTTGTGTCTACTTTTGTCAATTTTAAATTTTGGAAAATTCCTATTGCGTTTTTCCTATTGATTTTCTTGCATTTTTATACTATGATATAGTTGTTTACTAAGGAGGAATTTATGAAAAAAGCAAAGATAATTTTAACCATTATTACAATTATTTTAATTTGTATTGTGATTTTTCTTGCATTTTTAGTTTTTCAAAAATATATATTGAAGAAAAATTTTGAAAATGATATTTTAAGTTTTGCTGATAAAAATCAGTCTACAATTTTCACAGTAGATTCTATCACTTTATTTAGTAGTGCTGATGCTGGTTACAAAACAAATACAGCAAATAACTTTACTATACAGAATTTATATCAATATACAGATATTGCTTTATTTATAAAAAATACATCTGATGAAGATACATTAGAAAACACATTAAAGAAAGTCCGTATTGAAAATATACAATTTTCAAATACTCCAAAGTTAGGAGAACCCGGTTTATATTTTAAAAGTATCAATGATTTTGCAAAAAGCGATATAACAGAAGAAAATAACATCACAGATTCTTTTGAATTTACAATTTCTTCTAGTGATGAAGCAGATTTAAGTACTCCAACTTTATATAATAATCTAGCAAATCCTTTAACATTTAGCTATGTAAATTCTAATAT
The DNA here is from genome assembly GCA_944393375.1 of uncultured Clostridia bacterium. Classification (GTDB taxonomy): domain Bacteria; phylum Bacillota; class Clostridia; order TANB77; family CAG-508; genus CAG-269. The sequence continues at coordinate 10,067 of CALXZX010000033.1, forward strand.
AAAGTCTGATTATACCATAACAGATATTTCATCACCGATTACATATGATGGTTCTTTACTACAAAAATGTAATATTAGTCTAGAGGATATCCAATGTACACTTTCATTTGATATTCATATTACTAATAATTTGGATGAAGATTTTAAAACAACAGTATCTATTGATATACCACTTTCTTCTGAAAACAAAACCATTTTTGATGGCAATTTGACAATCAAAAAACATACAAATTATTCTTTTTATCGATATAACTAAAGGAGGTTAAACATGAAAAACAACTTAACAATTGCTGAACAATTAAAATTGAAATATCATAAAACGACTGAAGTTACAAATTTTAAAGATATGTTATACAACTCTGCCGAAAACTTTAAATCCAGAACTGCTTTTAAAGAAAAAGACGAAAATGGAAATATCATTTCTATCACTTATGAAGAATTTAAAAATGATGTTGTCTATTTGGGAACTGACTTAATCAAAAGAGGCTTTTTAAATAAACGAATAGCAGTTATTGGAAAAAACAGTTATAAATGGTGTGTATCCTATATGGCTGCCTCTATCATTGGTATTGTTGTTCCTATTGATAAAGAATTGCATTATGATGATGTTATCAATTTTATGAATGTTTCGGAAACAGCTTGTATTTTGGGAGATTTAAAAAATTTGTCTTCTATAAAAGAACATATAGATAAATTAAATAATAAAGAAACTATATTGATTTCTTTCGATAAGATAGATTCTAAATCAACTGACATCTTATATTTTGATAATCTTAAAGTGATTGGAAAAGATAGTTATCTAAATGGATTTCATGATTTTGATGATATTCAAATTAACCCTGATGAATTACGTATTTTGTTATTCACTTCTGGGACAACTGGAAATGCAAAAGGGGTTTGTTTATCACAAAGAAATATCTGTTCTAACATTCTTTCCACTTATGGAATTGTAAAGGTAAAAAGAAGTGACTTGTTTTTCTCAGTTCTTCCTTTACATCACACATATGAATGTACACTAGGTTTTTTACTACCAATTTATAGTGGTGCTAGTATCGCTCATTGTGAAGGATTACGATATATTGCCAAAAACATGGCTGAATTTCATCCTTCTGTTATTTTATGTGTTCCTTTACTTTTGGAAAAAATGCATAAGACTATTGTTAGAAATATGAATAAAACATTACCAGGAAAATATAGAAAAGAAAATCAAAATGAAAACCCATTTGATAACCTTCCTTTCTTTATAAAGAAAATTGTTAAAAATAAAGTCAAAAATACACTTGGTGGAAGATTACGTGTGTTTATTGTCGGAGCTGCTGCTGCCAACCCAGAAATCTTATCTGATTTTAGAAAGTTAAAATTAAATACATTACAAGGATATGGTTTAACAGAATGTTCTCCTTTAGTTGCCGGAAATACCGATTTCTTCCAAAAAGATGATGCTGCTGGACTTCCTATTCCAAATGTGGAATACAAAATTGATTCTCCAAACAATGAAGGAATTGGTGAAATTATTGTCAAAGGTCCTAATGTCATGTTAGGCTATTACAATAATCCAGAAGCAACTGCAAATGTAATGAAAGATGGTTGGTTTCACACAGGTGACTTAGGAAAAATTGATGAAAATGGATATTTATATATTACTGGTAGATGTAAAAGTGTAATTGTCACAAAAAATGGTAAAAATATTTACCCCGAAGAAGTGGAATATTATCTAAATGATAATCCTTTAATTTCTGAAGCCTTGGTACAAGGAATTCAAGAAGATGATGATGATGAAACTTATGTAAAAGCACAAATATATCCAAATTTAGAAGCTATTTCAGAATATTTAAAAGGTAGTGTCCCTACAAAAGAAGAAATCAAAAAAATTATTTCTGATGTTGTATCTAATGTCAACAGCAAATTACCAAATTATAAACATATTAAAGGATTTATTATTAGAGATAAAGAATTTGAAAAAACAACCACACAAAAGGTAAAACGCTATGGTGAAAATATGAAATATGAACAAAAATAATGTGTATTGGAACAATTTGCCAAAAATAGTAAAAAGAGAAGTGAACACCACTTCTCTTTTTTATGAGTAACTATAAAGGATTAGCAACATCCTCCTCTGTTACCTCCACAACAACAGCATATTAATAATATAAGGATTATAATCCAGCAGCAATCATCACCAAATCCGAATCCTCCACATCCTCTGTTCTCTGGCATAGTCTAGACCTCCTTCCGTTAAAAGAACTATGTTTTTCTTTTCTTTCTTCTGTATGATATATAATATGTTTTTTATTGATTTGTGTTACTGTTTCTATTTTTTATTTGTATTTTTTTAAACTACTCTCATTTTAGTATTTTCAACCTGTTTGGAGATTGTTTTAGAATTTTTTTGAATTTTTTGGTGAATTGTAAAAGTAAAATATAATTAGAAAAATTAAAATAAAATGTATAATTAATATATATAAATGAGCAATTT
>CALXZX010000034.1 GCA_944393375.1 uncultured Clostridia bacterium
TTTTCTGCTGCTTCTTTTAATCTTTGCATTGCCATTTTATCTTGTTTTAAATCAATTCCATTTGATTTTTTGAATTCATCAACTAAGTAATCAATAATTGCATTATCAAAGTCATCTCCACCTAAATGTGTATTACCACTTGTAGATAAAACTTCAAATACACCATCACCAATATCTAGGATAGATACATCAAATGTTCCTCCACCTAAGTCATAAATTAATATTTTTTGATCTTGTTCTTTATCCATTCCATAAGCAAGAGCTGCTGCTGTTGGCTCATTGATAATTCTTAAAACTTCTAGTCCTGCGATTTTACCAGCATCTTTTGTTGCTTGTCTTTGGCTATCATTGAAATATGCAGGTACTGTGATAACTGCTTGTGTTACTTTTTGTCCTAAATAATTTTCTGCATCTGCTTTTAATTTTTGTAAAATCATTGCTGAAATTTCTTGTGGTGTAAAACTATCTCCTTCAATATTTACTTTATCAGCTGTTCCCATTTTTCTTTTGATTGAAATAACAGTATTTTCTGGATTGGTAACTGCTTGACGTTTTGCGATTTGTCCAACTAGTCTTTCACCATTTTTAGAAAATGCAACAACAGATGGTGTTGTTCTATTTCCTTCTGCATTTGGTATAACGACTGGTTCTCCTCCTTCCATAACTGCTACACATGAATTTGTTGTTCCTAAGTCAATTCCTATAATTTTTCCCATTTTAAATTCCTCCTAAATTTTATTTATATTTTTAAAATTAATAACTTTTTATATTTTGTCATTCTTTTTTAAATCTTGAATGATTTTTCTATTGTTTTCTAATTGTTCTTTTGGTATTTTACTTACCCATTCTTCTTTTGTCATTTTTGATAAACTTAAGTTAGATAATTCTTTATATCCAATTTCTTCTCCAAGCCATTTAGGCTTTTTAAATGTATTTGCTATATGCTCATTTGGAAATTCTATTTCTGCTGTTAAAAATCCATCTAGATATTCATAATACACGTCCATTTCTACATATAAATTATTCTCAATTGGTATTACAATTCTAGTCTTTTTTATCACATTACTTATTTTGTTTTTTATCAATTCATTATATTCATTTTCTTGTATAGAATTTTCAACTTCATATACATTTGCTATTTTTTCAAAGTTTTTATGATATTCTATATCTCCCTTTGTTTTGACTGTATAGATATATTCTGTAGTAGTATTCTTTTTATTTTGTATTTTTCGGATTCTAATGACTGTGTTTATATCTCTGTAGATAAATGCTTGCTCTATATCCAATCTATTTGCTATTTTCAAATTTTCAGGAAGATATTTTACTGTATATTTTCTTTCTATTTCTTGTTTCAAATATTTCACACTCTTTTCTATTTATCTGTATCTTACATGACATATGTAAAATACATTGGTAAACTACAAAGTAATATAACTGAAAATATTAGCACAAATTTTGCAAATGTAATTTCCTTATTTGTTTTTTTGCAATACATATAATTGATTAAAACAGTTACTACAAATGCAATTATTGTAAAAATAATTCTCAATATAACATTTGAAATCATTTTTTCTACTACTACCATTACTTTTTCCTTTCTATACGACTAATTCTACTTGTCCTGATATGACACTTCCAGCTTGCATTGCTAAAAATCCATAAATCACTAATACTGCAAAAATAATCAAATGTGAAGAAAATTTATATGGTTTATGATTGATTCTTGCATATGCATAATTGATAATAAAGGAAAATAGTAATGATAACATTATCCATATCACTTCTGCTATCATTTTTCTATATTAATTGGCTACAACAACCATCGAATGTCTAATTACTTTTGAACCAATTTTATATCCCTTTCTATATTCTTGAACAATTTCTTTTTCACCTTTTGTATCATCTTGTACACTACTTACTGCCTCATGTAATTCTGGATCAAAAGTTTCTCCTACCGTTTTGATTTCTTCTACACCTTTTGCTTTTAATGTATCTTGAAATTGTTTTAATACCAATTCAATTCCTTTTTTAAATTCTTCATCTTTTGTTTCAACTTTAGCAGCATTTTCTAAGTTATCTAATATAGGAAGCATGACTTCTACTACATCTGATAAGATAGAATTATATAAGCTTTCTCGTTCTTTTGCACTTCTCTTTTTAAAATTTTCAAATTCTGCTAAAATCCTTTTATATCTATCATCTAATTCATCATATTCTGACTTTGGTACAATTTCTTGCTCTTTTTTTGCTTTTTTATTTTCTACTTTTTCTTCTTTTTTTACGTCATTTTCTAATTCTTCTTTTTTCTCTGCCATTCTTTAACCACCTTTCTCAAATTATTCTATTTCTTTTAATTTTTTATTAATATATTTCATAACAGAAATCACTTTTGAATAATCCATTCTTTTAGGTCCAATAATACCAATCGTTCCTAGATCTTTTCCATTGACCTTATGCTTAAAAGTAACAACACTAAAATCTTTTAATTCTTCTTTCTGATTTTCCTCTCCTATATATACATGAATATCATCTGCAATTCCTGAATCTAACATATCTGTTACCAGTTCTTTTGTATCTAATATATTAACAAAGTTTTTAGCAACTTCTAAACTATTAAATTCTGGTAGTTCAAATGACTTATTGGCACCTTCCAAGTATATATTTTCTTCTTCTAATACTTTTTTGATTTGTTCTATGATTGGTTTGATAACATTCACACTATATGTCATTTCATCATATAAATAATCTTCTAAAGGTCTATCAATTGTTTCAATTGGCTGTCCTTTTAATTTTTTATTAAACATATAATTAATAGTCTCGATTTGTTTCTCTGTAACGTCTTCATCAAATTTGATAATGGTTTCTTTTACCAATCCACTATCTGTTAAGATAACTGCCATCATCATTCTAGAGCCTAATAATACAAATTTAATTTCTTCTATCATCTGACTATTTGCTTTTGGTCCTATGGATACTGTTGTATAATGTGTCACTTCTGATATCGTATTTGCTGCAATCTTTGTTAAATCTTCAATTTCATTTACCTTTGTTTCTAATTTATCACTAATATATTTGATTTCCTCAAGACTAATATCATCATCTTTTAACAATTCATCCACATAATACCTGTATCCTTTTTCAGAAGGTACTCTACCACTTGATGTATGGGTTTTATCCAAATAACCTGCCTTTTCCAAATCTGCCATTTCGTTTCGAATGGTTGCACTACTACAATCTAATCCATGATTTGTTGTTAATGCATTTGAACTAACTGGTTCTGCTGTATTAATATATTCTTCTACGATTGCTTGTAATACTTTCTTTTTTCTATCATCTAACAATTTTTTCACCTCTTTAGTTTTTATTGTTAGTTTTTTAGCACTCCAACTGTTCGTTTGCTAACTTCATATATATTATACCCGTTTTTAGCACTTGTCAATACTTTCTGCTAAAATATTTTGTGAATTTTGTGTGAACAAAAAACTCTAATAATCATGATATAATTTCATATTATTAGAATTTTCTTTTCATTCATCTATATTACATTTCTTTAATTATTTTTTCTATTTCTTCTTTGGATAATTTTGTTATTTTTACAATTGTTTCTACTGGTATCTTTTCTTTTATCATAGATTTGACTATTTCTCTTTGTTCTTTTTTCTTTCCCTGTTTTTCGCCCTTTGCAATCCCTTGTTTTATGCCTTTCTCTATTCCATCTTTAAATCCTATATCTTTTCCTGCATCAAATATTGAGTTTTCATCTCTTATTGCTTTCTCTCTCAAAAATGCTATTCTTCTTTCTGCTTCATCTCCTGTCAAGTATTCATATTCTTCTTGTGCTTTTTTTATTTGTTTATTTTTACTCATAGCATTTTTTACCTCCTTCTCATCTATTTGACTGATAAAATCCATCCACATATCTAATTTTGTTTTCATATCTTTTTAAAAATATAGTCATTTGTTACTTTTAACTGCATCTCTTTATTCAATAAGTTTCCTCCTTTATTTTACTAAATTTTTCTTTTTTCTTCAATTCTTTTTATAATTTTCCCTGAAATTTTCATATACAACATTTTAATAAATATTCTGAATTTTAAATTTTGACTATAAAACTTTTCATTTATACTAAATTATTGTGAATAAGATAAAAAATTGATACTAAACTTCTTTATTCCTTTCTACATATAAACACAATTATTAAGATTTTACAATACTTTTCAACATACTTTTTATCGCAAAATTCGACAAAAATATCTTTAATCTTATTCTAAGATTTTACTTCTTTAACTCACTATTATATATATTAATATCCCAATAGCTTGTATAATAAACAAATTTAACATATTTGATGTCAATAAATTATTTGTTGCTTCTATAACACCCAACAAATTTTTATTCTTTTCCTCTTTATAATGATTTTGTGCCTCGAAAAATGTAACCAATTCAGGAATACTGGTTATCATTCCTAATAAAACACCTAAAATCCATTCTGCAATTCCAAAACTTTCTGATAGATTTTCTAATACACTTCCTAATGCATCCCCTATCAAATATAATAAGATACCTGCTATTAAAATATATCCTACATATATAAATGATTGTTTATTGTCATATTTTTCTTTTACTTCTTGTTCTTTCTCTCTTTCTTCGATTTTTATATCTTCATCACTTAAGTATCTTTCATGTATTTTTTTAGAAATCCAGTAAAAAATAACATATATAGCAATTAATAAAAATGCTATGACTATGTTTAATGTATTTTCTAATTTTAATAAGATAATTGGAAAGATAATGGTTATAATCACCAATATATTTTGAATGATAATTCCTTTATTTTTAATCACTTTATAATTTTTATTGATGATTAAAGATGTACCATATTGAATAAAATTAATGACATTCGAACTGATAATATTATATAAACTGGTTCCCATTAATCCTTTAAAACTCGATACAGTTACAGTCAATAATTCAGGAATTGAAGTAGCAAAACCTGCAATATTTCCTATGGTTCTTGGTTTTAATCTTAAATTTTCTGCTAATTTTCTTAAACCTTTTACTAACATATATTTTGAAATCATGACAATTAATATCGCATATATAAAAAATTTTATTATTTCAATAAGCATTTTTCTTTTTTTCCTTTCTTTTAAATTATAAAATATATTATCTGCTTTTCTCATTTATATTGGTTATTTTGCCCAATTTTATTGCCATTTATCAAAAAATATTATATAATGGCTTCGTATTGTAAAGGAGCGTGTGTGTATGGAAGAAGTAAAAATTGGACGAGTTTATCGTCACTTTAAAGGAAATTATTACTTTGTTGAAAATGTGGCATATAACTCGGAAACAAAAGAAAGAATGGTTATTTATAAAAATTTATATCCTAGAGATGATGGACGCTCCATATGGGTTAGACCTGAGAAAATGTTTTTAGAAGAAATTCCAGAAAGACCAGACAATATCACTGGTCAAAAAACACGATTTGCGTTAATAACAGATTTAGAAATAGATTATACTAAAAAATAAAATGTCCAAAAAGAAACGTCCCAAATGGACATTATAAAAGGAGGATTTTTATGATAGATATTAAATTTTTAAGAGAACATCCTGATGTTGTAAAAGAAAATATCAAGAAAAAATTTCAAGATCATAAATTGGTTATGGTGGATGAAGTGATTGAATTAGATAAGAAAAATAGAGAAGCACAACTTACTGGTGATAATTTAAGAGCTGAAAGAAAAAGCTTAAGTTCTCAAATTGGAGAATTGATGAAAGCTGGTAAAAAAGAAGAAGCTGAAAAAATTAAAGCACAAGTTCAAGAAATTAATGAAAAATTAGAGAAAAATGAAAAATTAGAAAATGAATATGCTGAAGAAATTAAAACAAGAATGATGAAAATACCAAACATTATGCATGAATCTGTTCCTATTGGAAAAGATGATTCTGAAAATGTAGAAGTTGAAAAATTTGGAGAACCTATTGTTCCTGATTATGAAATTCCTTTCCATGGTGAAATATTAGAAAACTTAGGTGGCCTAGATTTAGATAGTGCTAGACGTGTTTCTGGTAACGGATTTTATTATTTAATGGGTGATGTTGCAAGACTTCATTCTGCTGTTTTAACTTATGCTAGAGATTTTATGATTAATAAAGGATTTACGTATTGCATTCCACCATTTATGATAAGAAGTGATGTTGTAACTGGTGTTATGAGTTTTGAAGAAATGGATGCCATGATGTACAAAATTGAAGGAGAAGACTTATATCTAATTGGTACTTCTGAACACTCTATGATTGGTAAATTTAAAGATCAAATTTTAAGAAAAGAAGATATGCCATATACGATGACTTCATACTCTCCTTGCTTCAGAAAAGAAAAAGGTGCACATGGAATTGAAGAACGTGGTGTATATAGAATTCACCAATTTGAAAAACAAGAAATGATTGTTGTTTGTGAACCAGAAGATAGTTGGAAATGGTATGATAAAATGTGGTCATATACAGTTGAATTTTTTAGAAGTATGAATATTCCAGTAAGAACCTTAGAATGTTGTAGTGGAGATTTAGCAGATTTAAAAGCAAAATCTTGTGATGTTGAAGCTTGGTCTCCTAGACAACAAAAATATTTTGAAGTGGGAAGTTGTTCAAATTTAACAGATGCACAAGCAAGACGTTTAGGTATTCGTATTAAAGGTGAAAAAGGAAATTATTTTGCACATACTTTAAATAATACGGTTGTTGCCCCACCTCGTATGTTAATTGCCATTATGGAAAATAACTATAGGCCAGATGGTAGCGTGATTGTTCCAGAAGTATTAAGACCATATATGGGTGGACTTGAAAAAATTGAGCCTAAGAAAAATAAATAATACTGAAACAAAACTTTAATATTTTATGTTTTTAATTTTATAATATATACTATAAAAAATTTATATAAATGTTCTAAAAGGAGAAGAATGAAATGAATAAAAATATAACAATGATTGTCGGCGTTAAATGGGGAGATGAAGGAAAAGGAAAAATTGCTGCCATAGAAGCACAAAATGCAAAACTTGTTATCAGAGCTACTGGTGGAAGTAATGCTGGACATACTGTCATTTATAAAGGACAAAAATTACCATTACACTTAGTTCCAGGAGGAATTGCTTATCCTCAAACCACCTGTATTATTGGACCTGGAGTTGTTCTTGATTTAGAAATATTATTTGAGGAAATTGCATTTTTAAAAAAATGTGGTATTCCAGATATTGAATCAAGATTAAAAATTAGTGGACGTACACATGTTACACTTCCTTATCATAAAGATTTAGATGGTTTATATGAAGCTTTAAAAAATAAACCTGTTGGAACAACCAAAAGAGGAATTGGTCCAACTTATGCAGATAAAAGTAATCGTATTGGTATTAGAATGTATGACCTACTTCTTCCAGAAGATGAATTAACTCATAAAATTGAAGAAGCTACAAAAGTTCATAATCAAGTTTTTAAAGCAAATCATATGGAAGAATGTATTGTAGATTGTCAAAAACTAAGTAAACAATATCATGAATATGGAGAAAAATTAAAAAATTATATTACAGATATTGAACCTCTAATCTTCAATAGTATAAAAAATAATGAAAAAATCGTTGTAGAAGGTGCACAAGCTTTCCGTTTAGACTTAGATCATGGAGATTACCCAATGGTTACAAGTTCACATCCTGTTGTTTCAGGTACACTTTGTGGAGCCGCTTTACCTGCACAAGCTTTAAATGTTGTTATTGGTGTTGATAAAGCATACAACAGTAGAGTTGGTAATGGTCCATTCCCTACTGAGTTACCAGCTTCAATTGATGAAAATGGAAATGTTATAAAAGATGCCACTCCTTTAGAAGGTGATATTGTTCGTGATACAGGACATGAATATGGTACAACAACAGGTCGTCCTCGTAGATGTGGTTGGATGGATTGTCCTATCCTTTGTTCTGCTAAATTTACTTCAGGTATTGATTACTTATGTTTAAATCATTTAGATACTTTAGGAGAAATTGGTAAAAAATTAGGATATGTTAAAGTTTGTACAAGTTATATGTATAAAGGTAAAAAAATCCATCATTATCCTGATGATATCATGGTAACAGGTGAAATTCCTGAACCTATTTATGAAACTTTAGAAGGTGGTTGGACAATTGATAGTTCTTGTAAAAAATATGAGGACCTTCCAGAGCTTGCAAGAAAATTTGTTGAAATTGTAGAAAAAGCTTCTGGTATTCCTGTTAAATACATAGGAACTGGTCCTGCTAGTGATGATTTAATTGTAAGAGAAGATATATAGGAGAAAAATTATGAATATACACAATCCCCAATTTGAAATATCTGCAGTTGGTCCAAAACAATATCCTAATAATCATTTACCTGAAATTGTTTTAGTTGGAAAATCTAATGTTGGAAAATCCAGTTTTATCAATACCATGATAAATAGAAAAAAATTAGCAAGAACTAGTAGTGAACCTCGGAAAAACCCGTCAAATTAATTTTTACAATATGGATGATATCTTTTATTTTGTAGATTTACCTGGGTATGGATATAGTAAAATGTCTAAAAAAGAGCAAGAGCAAGTAGGAAAATTTATAGAGCAATATTTATTTCATAGAAAAGAAATTGCATTAATTATCTTTTTGATTGATATTCGTCATAGTCCAACAAGTAATGATAGACTGATGTATAACTATATCATTTCTTCTGGATTGCCTTGTTTAATTCTTGCTAATAAAGCAGATAAAATTGCTATTACAAAAGTAGATGATACTGTAAAAGCATTGCAAAAAGAATTGAATCCTATTGGAGATATCCCTACTTTACCATTTTCCTCAGAAAGAAAAATATATAAAGAAGAGGTGTGGAATTTTATAGAACAATATATAAAGAACTAGGTATAATCCCTAGTTCTTTTTTAATAATATTAATTAATTAGATTTCTTTTCTTTTTTCTAATTTTGTTATTACTTTTAAAGCTTTTTCTCTTGGAAGTATTACGACATGTCCACATCCTTCACATTTTAATTTAAAGTCTACGCCTACTCTTGTAATTTCCCATAATTTACTTCCACAAGGGTGTACTTTTTTTGTTCTTACAATATCTCCTATTTTATATTCCATAGCTTTCCCTTCTTTATAATCCTGGTTCTTTATCTTCACCAGTTTGTTGATTCCAATCTGGTTTTGCATGTATCTTCATCATCTCATCTTGTGCCTTTATATAAACTTCACCATAAGTTGTATATGATAGTGGTGGTAATACTTCCACTTCTCTTACTCCCTGTAATGATTTTTGTGCATAATTCCAACTTCTTAATAATTTCATCCTTCTTTGATTTACATCTTCTGCATCTTCAACTGGTAATGCTGGTAAAATAGATACAATTCCATTTGTTTGCATAACCTCTGAAAACATTTGCTCAAATTGCTCCATTGCTCTGAATTTATAACTATGGCTTGGTCTTTGTCCATGTCTGTCCAATTGCATTAATGTATCCCAATGTGATTTTTTCAATAAAGATGATTCTTCCATTCCTTTTGAAGTAATGCTTGCTGGTAATTTATCAACAATTTCTGCATAGTGTTTCATTTCCTGTAATGGTTGACCATCATCACTACCAATGATAGATTCCCAATCTACATATAGGATATTCGGTTTTGTTGATTCTGTTTCTATTGGATTTAATAAATCCTTCCCACTAATTACTTTTTTATGTTCATCCACTTGTACAACATTTCCTTCTATATCACTATACGCATTTCCTTGTTTAGTTAATAATTGTCCTTTTTCATCAATTCTTCTTCCTTTTTCATCAATTGTAGGTCTTTCCCCACATAAAACTAATAATTTTCCATCCATATTTTTACATCCTTTATTTCAAAATTTTATTATTTCTTTGCTACTTCAAATCTTTTTTCTATACTTTCTTTTCCTAATACTTGCATAATCTCATACATATCTGGTGTATTGGTTCTTCCTGTTAATGCTACTCTTAAAACTGTACTAAGATCTCCTACATGTGCTTTATATGCGTTTGGATTTGCTTTAAATTCTTTTACTTCTTTTGCATATCCAAGCTCTCCTGCAAGTTCTTTTATTTTATCAAACCATTGTTGTTTATCATCATTTTTATCATAGTATTTTTCCATATACAAATCTAATATTTTATCAACATCTTCTTTTTCATTAATCACTTGATATGGATACTCTTGTTCTTTTGCAAAGAATTTTTCATCATACATATATTCTATGTTTTCTTTTACATCTGACCATTTTGCGATGTCTTTTCTAGGCTTTTTGTTTCCTCTTTCAATTCCAAATACTTTTAAAGCATATTCTTTATCTTGTAACATCTCCTCTAATTCTTTATCATAGGTTTTTGCCCAATTGTAAGCATTTTCATATACTTCTTCTGCAGTAAATTTAGAAATAACAGTTTTTCCTACATCTAATAATTTTACCATATCAAATAAGGCACCACTGACACTCATTTTGTTTAATTGTAATTCAAATTCATCAATTGATTTATCTTTATTTGCCCTTCTCCAATTTTCAAAATTAGAATTAGCAATATTTAATAAATATTCATTGACTGCTTCTTTTGGAATTCCCATTTCATCATAATATGATACAGCTGCTTCTGGATCTTTTCTTTTACTTAATTTTCTCTTGTTTCCATTATCATTTTTCATAATTGGTGCAATATGTGCATATTTAGGTGGTTTAAATCCTAATTCATGGAATAATTGTAAATGTAATGGAACTGATGATAACCATTCATCACCTCTAATAACATGTGTTGTTCTCATTAAATGATCATCTACTGCATGTGCAAAATGATATGTTGGTAATCCATCTGCTTTAATAATAACGATATCTTGGTCATTTTCTGGAAAATCTACATTTCCCTTTATCACATCATGATGTTTTATTTTTCTATCTTCACGTCCAAGTGATTTAAAACGAACAATATAATTCTCTCCATTATTTATCTTTTCAATTGCTTCTTCTACAGTTATATTTCTACATTTTGCCCAAACACCATAATATCCTGGTCTAATTTTAGCTGTTTCTTGTTTGGTTCTCATTTCTTCCAATTCTTCAGGTGTACAGAAACAAGGATATGCCTTTCCTTGTTCAATTAAGTATTTTGCATAACTTTGATAAATCTCTTTTCTCATAGATTGTCTATATGGTCCATAATTTCCTTTTCCCTCTGTTTCTGAAATCATTCCCTCATCCGGTTCTATTCCAAATCTATCCAAAGATTGCACAATATCTGTTATTCCATTTTCTACTTCCCTTTTTTGATCTGTATCTTCAATTCTTAATAAAAATACACCTTCTGTTTGATTGGCTAATTTTCTAGCAATCAAAGATTGATATAGTCCTCCTATATGTACAAATCCTGTTGGACTTGGTGCAAATCTTGTTACAATGGCTCCTTCTTTTAAATTTCTTTCTGGATATTTTTCCTCATAATATGCGATATCCTTTGCATCTGGAAATATTGCATTTGCTAAATCTTTATAATCCATTTTTATCTTTCCTCTCCTTCTATATTTCTTGTACTTATATCTTGATTCTCTCGTATGATTCTTTTCATTTCTTCTCTTGTCTTATCAATCTTTTATCATATTGCTATTTCCTTCCTTATTGGTTCTTTATGCCAAACATTATACTACATTCTTAAGCATTTCACAAGTCTTTTCTTTAGTTTGTTTAGAGTTTTCTGGAAATGTATATTGTAAAAGTAAAATAAAATATATTAAATAATTAATATATATAAGTTATACACCAGTATATTTGTAAG
>CALXZX010000035.1 GCA_944393375.1 uncultured Clostridia bacterium
ATATTGCTTAAAAATTGCACTTTATTGGTAAATTGCACTTACTTTTTCGAAATTGCATTTAACTTTTCAATTGACCAGTGTATCTGAACATAAAAGCAAAAGAAAGAATACTATATACTAAACATAATATGGAGGTGCTATATGTAAATGAAAGAAAAAACAGTAAATGAATTAAAATTGGGAGAAATAGGAGTTGTGAATAAAATTATAGGGGAAGAAACGATTAAAAGAAGATTATTAGATTTAGGGTTAATAGAAGGAACAAATATAAAACCAGTGTTAATAAGTCCGTCAGGAGACCCAAGGGCTTTTGAATTTCGTGGAAGTTTAATTGCTATTCGAAAAGAAGATGCAGAAAATATAAAAGTGAAATAGTCACAAAAAAAGAAGAATCTATATACAATACAATAGATAACAAAAGAGAATAAAAGGAGGAGTTTATGAATAAAAAAGAAAAGTTATCTATCAAGCAGAAGGAAACAAAACGAAAAAATACTTATACAATTGCATTAGCTGGGAATCCCAATGTTGGAAAATCAACCATATTTAATAATCTAACAGGAATGAATCAACATACTGGTAATTGGACGGGAAAAACAGTTGCAAATGCAACAGGATACTTTGAGTATAGGGGAGAACTATATAAAATTGTTGATATTCCTGGTACATATTCCATTATGTCTCATTCTGAGGAAGAAGAAATTGCTAGAAATTATATTTGTTTTGGAAATCCTGATAGTACAATTGTTGTAGTAGATGCCACTTCCTTAGAAAGAAACTTAAATCTTGTGTTGCAAATTACAGAAATTACCGATAATTTAATTGTTTGTGTCAATTTATTAGATGAAGCCAAAAAAAAGAAAATAGAAATTAATTTAGAATTATTATCTAACATATTAAAGGTACCTGTTGTAGGGGTTACAGCAAGAAAGAAAAAGACATTAAATAATTTGTTAAAAGTGATTAGAAATGTTTGTGAACAAAGAGAACAAACCAATCAAATATATCAAATACAATATCATGAGAAGATAGAAAAAGCAATTAAACAAGTAAAAGAAATCATTATTGAACAGTATAAAATAGGAGAAAAGTTAGCAAGATGGATAAGCATAAAAGTTTTGGATGGGGAAGAACGTATTTTAAAGGAAATAGAAAAACAGTTGCATATACAACTGATGAACAATAAAGAGATAGATAAAGCAAAAAAAGAAGCTTTAGAAAGTTTAGAAAAGGAAGGAATTTATCAAGAAGAATTTAAAGAAAGAATTGTATCAACCATTGTAAAAGATGCAGAAGAAATAGGAAAAAAGGTATGTCAATTTGAAAATAAAGATTATGCTAGTAGAGATAGAAAAATTGATAAAATATTGACGTCTAAAAAATATGGAATTCCCATTATGATTGTATTTTTATTACTTATATTTTGGATTACGATTGTAGGAGCCAATTATCCATCACAGTTTTTATTTAGTGTATTTGGAAATATACAAGAAAAATTAATAGAATTTGCTACATATATACATTGTCCAGAATGGTTATCTAATATGCTAATTCTAGGTGTTTATCAAACCTTAACTTGGGTCATATCGGTTATGCTACCACCAATGGCTATCTTTTTTCCGTTATTCACCATATTAGAAGATTTAGGTTATTTGCCAAGAATTGCGTTTAATATGGATGGTTTTTTTAAAAAGGCTTGTTGCAGTGGAAAACAGATGATTACCATGTGTATGGGATTTGGTTGTAATAGTTGTGGAGTAACAGGTTGTAGAATTATTGATTCACCAAGAGAAAGATTGATTGCCATATTAACTAATAACTTGGTTCCATGTAATGGAAGATTTCCATTTTTAATTACGATTGCGACGATATTTATTGCAGGAACGATAGGGGGAATAGGTGCTTCTATTGTATCTACAATAGCCGTTATGGGTGTGATTATTCTCGGGATTATTATGACATTGGTGATATCTAAAATTTTATCTAAAACTATCTTAAAAGGAATGCCGTCTTCTTTTGTGTTAGAATTACCACCATATCGAAAACCACAATTTTTAAAAGTATTGGTTAGGTCTATTTTTGATAGAACTATCTTTATATTAGGCAGAGCGATTGCAGTTGCGCTACCGGCTGGTCTTGTTATCTGGTTATTTGCTAATATTCGGTATACAAGGAGAAAGTTTATTAACCATTATTGCAAATTTTTTAAATCCATTAGCGAATCTTATGGGATTAGATGGATATATTCTAACTGCTTTTATATTAGGAATACCTGCCAATGAAATTGTACTTCCGATTATACTTATGTGTTATATGCAAGGAACCTCATTAGTGAATATGGAAGATACATTTGTAATTGGGGAAATCTTAAGACAAAATGGTTGGACGATATTAACTGCAATTAATGTCATGTTATTTACTGTATTTCATTTTCCTTGTGCGACAACTTTACTTACGATAAAAAAAGAAACAGGAAGTTGGAAGTGGACAGCAATTAGTTTTTTAATTCCAACGGTTTGTGGAATTGTTCTTTGTATGTTGACGACTTTGGTTTACTCTATTTTTGTGGTTTAACATAATTTGTGATATAAATATACTCCTCATGTTGGTGTTGCATGGGGAGTTTGATATTTATTTTTTTAAACTTTTTAGGAAAATCTTACTGTTCGCTTGTTTTTTACTGTAAAATATTGTAATATAATAACAACCTTTCGCAAAGAAAAGGCCAGCCTTTTCTTAAAGGCGGAAAGGGGGAT
The DNA here is from genome assembly GCA_944393375.1 of uncultured Clostridia bacterium. GTDB lineage: Bacteria > Bacillota > Clostridia > TANB77 > CAG-508 > CAG-269. The sequence continues at coordinate 2,757 of CALXZX010000035.1, forward strand.
TAATATTGAACAACTGCGATTTAATTTTGCATTTTGTTAATAAGTACATAGAAGAAAAAGAAAAAAATTTTCTTTTACAATTACAATTAGAACAGAAAAAATAGTAAATGCAAAATAACAACAAAGTTAAGGCTAATTAGCAGTTTTTAGTCGTAGAGCAGACCGTGAATCTGCTCTATTTTTAAAACAAAAAAAGTATGTGTACCGTGAATACACATACGACTAACTTGAACAACTGCTTTATTCAAAGTTCATTTATTCTGTAAATAAATAATAGCATATTAATTTATATTTGTCAAATTAAAACTTATAGTTTTATACTGAAACTGCTAATTCTAATGCAATTTTAAAATGAGTAGAATCATGTTGGGTTCCAGTTAAATCATTTTCTTTTTTTCGACTATCCCATACAGGTGCATCTAGTAAATCACCACTTGTTAAGAAATAATATAATTCTAGATTTCTAAAATTACAAACTGCTTGTAATGCAGAACATTCCATTTCTACTGAAATACAGCCATCTTGTTTTCTTTTTTCAAAATTATGAACAGTTTCTCGATAGAAAGCATCTGTTGTCCATGTTTTTCCTTCCATAAAAGGAAGATGTTGTTCTTTCATAAAATTTGAAACAACAGAAGCATTTTTAATTTTAATATAGTCACTTGGCGTGGTATAATGATAAGAAGTTCCTTCATCTCGATAGGCATATGTAGGAATCATAATTTTACCATGAGAGATTTCTTTATCTAAGGAACCTGCTCCACCAAATACAACAAATTTCTTAGTGTCCAATACTTCGGTAGCATCTTCTAATGCACCAACAGCGGTAGGAGCACCCATATATGTTTTATAAAATGCAATGATTTTACCTTTGTAGTCTAACTGATAAACAGATAGAGGACCTGTAACAAATTTTAATTCACCAACTTTTTTATAGGAATAATGATTAAGTACATAATCTTCTATAATATTGGAAAATGTAATAATACAAGCATCACATGTTAATCTGTTTTCTCTTGGTTTCGGATTAATTTTGGCTTCTGATTGGTTATCAAAACTGTTAGTTATCATTTATATCACCTCTTAATACACCATAATTTATTTTACTATACCATAAACAAGAAAAATATTCTATATTGGGCTAAATATTTTGATAATTTATCAAATTGTGTCCAAATAGACTGGCTCTATCTTGAGTCAGTCTATTACACGAAATTTTAAATTCATAAGATTCTTTTAACTATATTTTTTAAAGATTTACCATTTCTTTTTCAAATTGATTAACTCTGAAATATATCCCATTAAACAATAAGGAGCTAATATAAAGGCATATACCAAAATATACACAAGAAATGCTAAACAGCTTCTTTTTTCTAATTTACAATCAATTTCTTTTAGCATATTTTTTCTCTTGATTTCGATTAATAAGCATAACAATAGTCCAAAAGGAATGACTAATAAAGAAATCCAACCAAGTAGTAAAGGATTTCCAAATGCTAAGAAAATGAGACTAAGTGGTACAAAAATCAGAAGTGCTAAATCAATAAAAGGGAAAAAGACATTAAAGCATGCTAAGAATTTAGACTTCAATGACATTTTCTTAGAAGTTAATATTTTATTCTTTTTAAAAGCTTCTATCATACCTCTAGCCCATCTTTTTCTTTGTTTACCTAATTCCTTATATTTTTCTGGAACAACTGTAAATGCAATGGCATTTTTAGCAAAATTGGTTTCATAACCTTTACTTAACAATTGCCAAGTAAGAACTATATCTTCTCCTACACAATGTTGCCATCCACCGATTTCTTTTAGCATTTTTGTTTTATAAGCACTAAAGGCACCTTGTGCAACTAATGTGGAATGGTAATTGCCTTGCATTAATTTTACCCCAAAGATACCTAGTGTATAATCCCATTCTTGTACTTTTGTCATAAAACTCTTTTTGGCATTTTTAACAAATAGGCAACCTGCTGTTGCAGCTGTTTTTTTATTAGAATTTACTAACTGATGCATGATATTTCTAACAGCTAAAGGATGCAAAACGGTATCACTATCAATTGTAATGGTATAATTCGTACATACAGTTTGTAATCCTTTGTTAAGTGCATTTGCTTTTCCTTGATGTTTGGTTTCTATTAATGTCATATTAGAATCTAAATTTATTGATTTTAATAATTCTAAAGTTCCATCAGTTGAACCATCATCAATGATTTTTACATAAATATTTCCACAGTATTTTTGCTTTTTAATAGAGTTAAGTGTTTCTTCTATTGATTTTTTGGCATTGTATATTGGTAACAAAATCGTAACATCTTCTTCTTTTTTGTTATAGGATTTCTTCTTATCTTTTTTATGAAGTAACAAACTAACAAAGTTAAATACATAATGAAATCCTGGAATAATGGCTATAAAAGTTACGAGATAAATTGCTAAGAAATAGCCTAAATAACATGAAATATCATAAATCCAATTGATATTGATACATATTGAACAGATAAGACATATTAGTGCAATTATCATAGATATCAAAAACATTTTTATCACCTCATAGTATCTTATGAAACTGTCGAAAAATCGTGATAAGTGTCAAAAAATGTCTATCATAAATATAATAAAAAGAGGTGAAGATAAATTGAGTACAAAAAAGAAAATGATCATTGTATGTATGATAATTGTTATCATTGTGGTAGCTATTGGAGTTTGTATCAATGTAAAAAGAAATACAAAAAGAGCAGATGTCAAAGTTCCTATCTTGCTATATCATAATTTCGTAACAACAGTTCCAGAAACTGATCCAGACAATTTTAATTATATAAATACACCAGAAAGTTTTGAAGAAAATATAAAAACATTTTTAGAAAATGGATATACCATCATATCTATGAAAGAATTAGCACTTGCTGATAGTGGAAAGACAGAGCTTCCTGATAAACCGATGATAATAACATTTGATGATGGGTATTATAGTAATTATGAATATATCTATCCGATTTTGAAGAAGTATCAGGTAAAAGCATCCATATTTATTGTAACAGATAAAATTGGTCAAGAAATAGATGGTATACAATATTTAGGTTGGGAACAATGTTTAGAAATGCAAAATAGTGGTCTGGTAGAAATAGGTAGTCATAGTAAAAAACATGTCTTTTATGATAAGCGATCTGTACGAGAACTTCGTGATGATGTAAAAGCATCTTATGAAGAAATAGAGAAGCATTTGGGAAAACAAGATTTAAAAATATTTGCATATCCATTTGGTGCATATACAAAAGAGACAGTAAGGACATTAAAAAATAATGGAATTGATTTTCAAATATATGATATTGGAATGAATCATTTTAAAGATTTAGATAAACATGCTATTAAAAGAATCAATATTCCTTGTGAGATGACAGGAAAGGAGATTATAGAAGAAATAGAAGCATATCAGTAAATTTTTTTTGAAAAATCAAGGGGAAACGATTTGAAGTTTCCCCATTTTAAATATAAGAGAGTAGCTATTTTGGGAAAGGATTTTACCAATATTTACTGGTTGAAAGGGACAATAAACCATGCTACAATGATATTGTTATGTAAACAAAAGAGAAAGGAGTTTGAATAAGATGAAGAAAAAAGTTTCAATTCTAATTACGATAACTCTCATTTTAAATATAGTATTACAAGTATTTGGAAATCTATCTTTTGCTGTAACAAAAAATCAAACAGAAGAAAAAAAACATCCAGAAAGTTATTGGAGTACAAAAAATGCACCCATGTTTTATGGTGCGACAAAAATTACCTTGCAAAAAGGAATTATTGATGAATTTGATGTGTTAGATGCAAGATTTAGAATTTTTGCAAAAGATTTTGAAGATGGAGAACTAACACCATATATTATTCACTCAGGAGAAGTCAAAGTAGATGAAGTAGGAGAATATGAGATTACTTATACAGTAACAGACTCACACAAAAATACAACTATCTTAGTGGTTCCAGTTATTGTAACAGAAAATGAAGATACAAAAATAAAAGTAGAAAGAACAATCTATACAACACCATCTGTTTGGAATATGGATTTAGCAGAATTTTCAAGATGTAATTATGGAGATAGACAAATATTAGGTGTATATCTTTCTAATAACCAGAGTATCAAAGCACGTATTGTATCATCAGAAAGTGCATTAGCAGTCAATTTCTTTAATAATGATGAATATACAGAAAGTTCAATGACAATTCCAACAACTGGAGAATGGGTAACATTAGAAAATAGAAAAGATGGTATAGGATATGAAAGTGTGCCATTGCTAAGAACAAAGGTATTATCAAAAGAAAATACAGTGATTAATAAAAGCTATGTAATTGAGTTACAATATGATGAAACCATAGAACCATTAAATTATTATCACTATTTAGATAATGAACAAGCTTTTAGAAGTGATTGGCTAAAAAGTGGAAATCGATATGGCGTCATTGAAAGTGAGACTATGTTATTAGTTGTTCCTTTTTTAGATATGAATTATATGACGAATTACTATAGAAATGGATTTACATCACTTGACAAATTTTTAGAATATTATCAAAAAGTAGTCGAAAAAATGGATGAATATGTGGGATTAGAATTTAATCCTGAAAAAATGACAGACCAAAATGTCAGAACAAAATATGTTGTAAAAGCCAACAGACATGGCATAGGAGCAGCTTATTATGCAGGAGACCATGTAGGTGTCAATAATGCAAGTATGGCATCTTTCTTTGAAATGAACTGGGGAGGATTACATGAATTAGCACATGGATATCAAGGAAGTTTAGGAAAAGGAGAAATGCTATTAGGAGAAGTATCAAACAATATTATTGGACATTATATTCAAATAGACAAAAGCATCTATTTCCATTCAGGAAATTGGTTAGGAGAACTTTCAACAATTGAGGAAAATCGAAATGCACAAAGACTAAGTGGTAAAACCTTTCTAGAAGTAGACGAGCCAAGCAGACTTTATGTGATTATCAATTTATTAAATACTTTTGAAAAAGGAACAACCTATGGAAAGCTATATTCGTGGTATCGTGAACAATTATACCAAGGAAGAAGGATGACAAACCAAGATGCTTATGTAGAAGGAATAGCAGAACTTTACAAGGTAAATATCATACCATATATGGAAGCATGGGGACTAAAGATATCTGATGAAGCAAAAGCAAACGTATATGAAAACAATTATCCATTAATGAACATTTTAAAAGATATGGTAAATGAAAATACATTACAAACAGTTATCAGTGGAGAAGGATTTGATAGAAAATATGGACTAGTATCAAATGAAACATTGCAAAAGTATAGTTCAGAAGGAAAAATGTCTTTACAAATGGATATTGATGATATGAGTCAAATACAGGGAAAAGTGATTCAAATAAAAGATGGAAAAGACATTATAAAATCTATAAAAATAGAGAATAACCAAATAGAAGAAACACTTCCAGTAGGAACATACTTTTTACAAATGCCAGTCATTAATGGATATTCTTATCAATATGCATATGTACAAATTAAAGAAGATATGGAAAATGTACATACATATAGTTATGAAAAATTAGAAGATATAGATTATGACAATTATTTAATGTTTAGAGTATTAGGATATAACTATGATACAATCGCATATCAATTAACTTTTAAAGAACAGTATACAAAAGCAGAAATTCGTTATCCAAATCAATCTGCTATGAGTGGAAATGAATATGTTAAAATTTATGATACCAAAGGAGATATTGTAACAGAAGATATAGCGACAGGTGGATATTTTGACTTTAATAAAGGAACACATGAAATTACATTAGAACCAGGATATGTGATAGAAATTTGTTATCCAAATAAATTTGCAAACAAAGTAGTGGTATATAATACATTAACAAATACAATCATTCCAGAGTATAAAGCAATAGGTACCATAACAAGATATACTGTGATTGAAAATGGAATTGTGCGTGAAGATATGAGTGAGGAAAATGCAGAAGATGTAGCATATGCACAATTAAAAGTACATTTAGTGAGTATCATAGAAGCATATAAGCAAAAGGTAACAGAGGAAGAATTGCAAAATAAAAGAATCAATTATGAAGAAAAAACACAAATTATAGATGCATATAATCAATTAAGAGAACAAGATAAAGTGCCATATACATCATTGATTAATAAAATAAAACAAGGTGGTATTCCAAAGATTACAGTTATTGCACCAACTTTAGAATTTGAAAAAGGAACACCAATAGATGTGTATGCATTTATTAAAGCTGTTGACAATGAGGATGGAGTGATCGTAATTGATAAAAATAGTACAGTTGTTAAAACAAATTTAAAAAATGAAGAAGCAGGAACATATTTTGTAACTTATGAGGTTTTTGATTCGGATAATAATATAGGGACAAAAACAATAGAAATTACCATAATTGCTGATGAAGAAGATATAGAAATCCCAGACATTCCAGATGAAGAAAAACCAATTCCACCAATAGATGGAGAAGAAGAAAATCCGGAGCCACCAGCTGATGACGAAGAAGTTATACCACCAGATGAAGATGATAAAGAAGATGAAGAAACGATACCACCTACAACAGAGCCTGATGATGAAGAAGATGAAGTAACACCTCCAGAAATAGATGATGGTGACAAAGAAGATGATGAAATTTTACCACCAGAAACAGATGATGATAAGGAAGAAGGGGAAATCACTCCACCTCCAGGAATGGATGATGGAGATAAAGAAGATGAGGAAATAACACCTCCAGAAATAGAGGAAGAAGACAAAGAAGAAGTGCTACCACCACAAGTAGAGGAAGAAGATAAGGAAGAAGTAATTTTGCCAGAAGAAGACAAAAACATGGGGAATGTAAATAATCCTTCAAGTGGAAATCAAAATATAGTGGATTCTTCAAATGATAATCAAGAAAATATAGGACAAGACTTAGAAAATATTGAAGATACTACCGAACTAGCATTTTTAGATGAAACAGAAAATATGAATGCAGAGGATGAAGTTATTGAAAGTATACAAGGAACATATGAGGATGAATTTGGCAAAAATGTAGAAGATAGGAATTCTAAAGAAGTATCACAAGAGGATAATCATATAATAATAAAAGTTTTTGTAGCAATAACAATCATAGCAGGAGTAATATTTGTACTTGTTAGAAAAAAATTAAAAGTAAATCAAAGATCTTAATATATTTATGATGTATTAAGAAATTCAAAAAATCCAACTCGAAATGGGAGTTGGATTTTTTACATGAGATATAAGAGTTTATATTTATTATATGTATATAGATTTATAAAATAATTAATTATTATAAAAAAATCGGGGCTGTCTGCTGTGACACAGACAACCCCTTGAAGGAAGATCTCCTTCTCTTTTTTCAGTCTCCAACACGGCGATAACACCCCGGACTTTTATGCTGCTTCCGCGTGACTGTGCCTGTCGACGTTTTGATAGTTATAACAAAATCGCCATTACTGTCTACGCCGCTTGTCACCTCACGTCCAAGCTCGTCCGGAACTTTCTTTAAAAAGTCCTGTACTAATTTGCTGTCTTCGAACACCCGCTTTTCTGATTCTCTCATGTAGAACCTCCTGAAAAAATTTTATTTACCCTGGATTTCCAGAGCATAACTATATATTAACATAATTCTACGATTTTGTCAATTATTTCAAACTTCTACAAAGAATATTTTATAAACTAAAATCAACCTAACACATTCTCACCAGTATCACGACTAGGGGGTTCATAGGTTGGAATGTGTGAAAATTCATGGGTAGATGTAGGAATATTAGGAACTCTTTGAGTATCTTTAAATCTTTCTATCAATAGTTCTTTAGATAATTGCGTAAAAAGTGTTGTTACAGGTTTAATAATACGTTCTTGTTCCATAACTTATTTTCCTTTCAAAAAAAATCATAAAAAGTATATCACATTATGTAATCCTTTTCAAGCTTAACATACATAAGCCAGGGAATTTTCATCGATTATTACAGAATTGTAATATTTGCTAATATATGGTAAACTCGTTGTGGTGATAAAAATGA
>CALXZX010000036.1 GCA_944393375.1 uncultured Clostridia bacterium
GTTGACAAAACAACGTATTTTAATTTCTAATCATTGATATTTAGCCCATCTGCTACTTTATATTCTATATCTTCCATATGTGGAAACATTTCTTTCACTCTTTTTAGTGTCAGCATTGTCATTTTGGGTTGTGGATTTTTAGGATTCGTAGATAATAGTTTTTGTGTATAACAATTTGATGCTGTTTTAAATAATAGATAGCGATTCCTTACATAAGTATAATAAATTTGATATCCATCATCTAAATCCTCCCACATCATTTCAAATGTATAGTTTTTGTCCATTTTTCCTCCTTTTTGAACGATTTGGCACGTCCCTAACGTTCACTTTTTGCTTATTTTATCATTTCTTTAAATTCTGCTTCTGATATGACTGTAATACCTAAATTCTGTGCTTTTGTTAATTTGCTTCCTGCATCTTCTCCTGCTAACACATAATCTGTTTTTTTAGATACCGTTCCTGATGTTTTTCCTCCTAATTTTTCTATAATTTCAGAGGCTTCATTTCTTGTAAATTCTTCTAAGCTTCCTGTTAAGACAAATGTTTTCCCTTCAAATCGATTATCTTCGCTTTCTTCTTCTAGGGAATTCATATTAACCTTTGCTGTTTTTAATTTATTAATTAAATCTATTGTTTGTTTTTCTAAGAAAAATTCTCTGATACTATTTGCCACAATTGGTCCAATGTCATCTATCATACTTAATTCTTCAAAGCTTGCATTCATTAGATTATCCATTGTCTTATATTTCTTTGCCAACATTCTTGAAGCTTTCACACCAACATGACGAATTCCTAAAGCAGTTATCAATTTTGATAAATCATTTTGTTTACTTCTTTCTATGGCATCTACCAAATTTTGTGCAAATTTCTTTCCATTTTTCTTTAAAGAGGCTATATCCTCAAAATTCAATGTATAAATATCTGCTATATTTTTGATAAGTCCTTTATCTAACAATTGTTGAATAATATTTTCTCCTAGTCCAGAAATGTCCATAGCTTCTCTTGAAACAAAATGAACTAAATTTCTGAACAATTTTGCTGGACATTCAATTCCTGTACATCTTACTGCTGCCTCTCCTTCTTCTCTTACAGTAGGAGCTCCACAAACTGGGCATATCTTTGGCATTTCGAAATTTTTTTCATTTCCTGTTCTTTTATTCTTTACTACCTCTACAATTTCTGGAATAACATCTCCTGCCTTTTGTATAACAACTGTATCTCCAATTTTCAAGTCTTTTTCTTTGATAAAATCTTCATTGTGTAGAGTTGTTTTTGATATAGTTGAACCTGCTACTTTGACTGGCTCTAATATGGCCATTGGCGTAATAACCCCTGTTCTTCCTACTTGGCAAATAATATCTTTTAAGATCGTTTCTTTCTTTTCTGGTGGATATTTATATGCTACTGCCCATCTTGGAACTTTTATGGTTGAACCTAATATTTCTCTAAAATGCAAATCATCTACTTTGATAACGGCTCCATCAATTCCAAATGTTAAGTTTTCTCTATCTTCTCCAATTTTTTCAATCGCTTGTTCTGCTTCTTGAATCGTTTTACAAGGAATTCTAACAGGATTCACATTAAATCCAAGCTTACTTAAATATTCTAATTCTTCAAAATGAGAACTAAAAGTCTTTCCTTCTATTTTTTGTACATTGAAAATATAGATGTCTAATGGTCTTTTTGCTGTTATTTTGCTATCCAACTGTCTTAATGAACCTGCTGCTGCATTTCTAGCATTTGCAAACAATTCTTCTTCATTTTCTTCTCTTTCTTGATTCATCTTTTCAAAATCTTGTTTTGATATAAAGACTTCTCCTCTAACTGTAATATCAATTTTATCTGTTAGTTCCATAGGAATTGTTTTTACTGTTTTTAGATTTTGCGTAACATCTTCTCCAATTAGTCCATTTCCTCTTGTAGCTCCTCTTACAAACTTTCCTTGTTTGTATTCTAATGCAGCAGATAATCCATCTATTTTTGTTTCTACTACATAATTGACTTCTTTTATTCCATTTTCCTCAGCTTGTTTTCTAATTCTTTCATCAAATTCTTTTACTTCTTCAAAACTAAATACATCTTGTAAACTTTGAAGTGGCACTTCATGGGTTACTTTTTGAAATCCTTCTTTAACATGTCCACCTACTTTTTGTGTTAAAGAATCTTTTGAAATAAATTCTGGATATTCTTTTTCTAAATTTCTTAATTCTACCATTAACATATCATACTCAAAATCTGATATTTCTGGTTTATCATCATCATAATATTTTTTTGCATAATATTCTGTCTTTTCTCTTAATTCTTCTATTCTTTTTTTGGCTTCTGCTTTATTCATTTTGCACCTCTTATCTTTTTATCCATTAAGGTCCATTGGGGACGTTTCTTTTTGGACATTTTTTGTATTTTTTCTTTCCTATTATATACCAATTGGGATAAAAAAATAAAGGAATTTTTGTAAAATCCTTTATTTTTACTAATTATATTTATTTGTAACAAATATAAGTAATGCTAATTAGAATATTTTTCTTATTAACTTCTTTATCTATCTTGCTTTTCTACTACTTCATTCTTATTTTTATAAATACTATTTTCTGGAACAACACCTCTTACAGAAGATAATGGATAAATATTTGAATTTCTTCCAACAATTGTTCCTGGATTTAACACTGAACCACAACCAACTTCTACATTATCTCCAAGCATAGCTCCTACTTTCTTTCTTTTCGTTTCTATGGTTTCTTTACCATTTTTGATAACCACTAATTGTTTATCTGATTTTACATTGGATGTAATAGAACCTGCTCCCATGTGTGCTTTATATCCTAGAATAGAATCTCCTACATAATTATAATGTGGAACTTGCACTTTATTAAATAAGATAACATTTTTTAATTCTGTAGAATTTCCAACAACTGCACCTTCTCCTACAATCGCATTTCCTCTAATAAAGGCACAATGTCTTACTTCTGCTTCTTTCCCAATAATAGCAGGCCCATTAATATATGCAGTTGGTGCTACTTTTGCACTTTTAGCAATCCAAACATTTTCTCCTACTTTTTCATATTCATCTTTATCTAATTTTTCTCCTAATTCTAAGATATAGTCACCAATATCAGGCAATACTTCCCATGGATATGTACTTTTTTCTAATAATTCTTTTGCTATTGTTTCTTCTAAATTATATAAATTTTTAATTTTACATTGTTCCATTTTCTTCAATCCTTTCCGATTTAAAAATAAAAAGGGAAAAATGAGTCCGTCCCCAAAATCCCTTAATTTCTGTTCCAGAATTTTTCATATAATTCCTTTGCCGTTTTTGGACTATCGACTCCTTCTCTATTTTTCACAGGTGCAAAGTCATCTTCTCTTTGTCCTCGTAAAATCGCAATATCATCAAATAATTCAAAAGCATCAAAGATAAAGGATTCAAATTTATACGAATTAGGCTCTTGTGGAATCACTTCTTTTCCTTTTTCATCTATATATGCATTTTTCTTAAAAGCACTATGATAAATGAGCGTTTCTTTACTAATTTTTTCAATGGCTTCTATGGTATATAGATTACACATGATATGAGCTTCTCCATATTTTAGTTCTCCATCATTATCAACTTCTTCTGCCATTTTTTCTGGCATTTCTGAATACTCAATAACTTTAGGGTGTCCATTCATTTTAGCAAATACGCCTACACGTTCATGTGGATTTGCTTTAACAATTGATTTTGATGCAATTTGTACTTTTTTATCAATTGCCATTCCTAACAAAATCGTATCTGCCATTTTTAATAAAGCATTATCGACTCCTCCGATAAATACCCATTTGATTCCTTTTTCTTTCATTTCTGCTAGACATCCACTTGCTCTTAGAGAAGAATATGTACCACCATTTCCGTCTGATGCTTCTTTTATTCTCATATCTTTTCCTACTAATAATTTTCCATTTACATCTACTAAAGGTAATTCACTTTGTGCAAAAAATCTTACTGAAGATTTATCATATCCGAAATAATTATGTTTTTCCATAAATTCAATTGTTTCATCATTGTTTTCTTTGCTTGTCATGATATACCATGGTATGATTTTACCATATTTTTGATTCGCTTCTTTTAAATTTTCTGTTAAAATTTCAAACAGATATTTTCCTTTCCCATAAACATCTAATTTAAAAGTTCCTTTTGGTCCTGAATGTCCTAATCTTGTTCCTTGACCTCCTGCCATTGTGACAACTGCATATTCGCCTTTTTCTAAGACAGCTTCTCCTAATCTTTGAAATTTTTCTTTTTGTTCTTCTGACAATTTTTTCTTATCTAAATATGGTAATGGCTCGATTCTATTTTCTTTTATTTCTATTTCTTTTTTTGTATTATCATATAATTCTTTTAATTGGTGAAAATCAATTTTGTTAATTTGTTCTATTAATGCCTGTTTTTTATTTTCATCTAATTTTTCTAACAATTTAATAATATGTTCTTGATTATACATTTTTAATAAGTCTATTGTATCCTGTACTTTATCCATTTTGTTTCGCTCCTTTTAGCTAATATAGTATAGTATATGTTTTGATTTTAATATTGACATTTTATCATACTCAAATATTTTTATCAAGTTTTTTGGAAAACTTGTCATAAACCCAGAAAAATTCCAATATACATTAATTAAAGTAATTTAGTACAAACATTTTGAAAGTGATTAGAAGGAGGTATATAGATGGAAAATACAAGATTGTATCAAGACATCGCAAAAAGGACTGATGGGGATATTTATGTTGGAGTTGTCGGTCCTGTAAGAACTGGTAAATCTACTTTCATCAAAAGATTTATGGATTTATTAGTGATTCCCAATATTGATAATGAATACAAAAAAGAAAGAGCCAAAGATGAATTACCACAAAGTGCTGGTGGTAGAACTATCATGACAACAGAGCCAAAATTTGTTCCTAATGAAGCAATTGAAATTACCTTAAATGACAATTTGAAATTCAAGGCAAGATTGGTTGATTGTGTTGGATATTTAGTGGATAATGCGATTGGTTACTTAGAAGATGACATGCCTAGAATGGTAAAAACACCTTGGTCTGAAGAAGAAATTCCTTTTGAAACAGCTGCTGAAATTGGAACCAAAAAAGTGATTGAAGAACATTCTACCATTGGTGTTTTAGTAACCACTGATGGAACTATTACAGACATTCCAAGGGAAGATTATGTAAAAGCTGAAGAAAGAGTTGTTAATGAATTAAAAGCTTTGAATAAACCATTTATCATTTTATTAAATTCAAATGACCCTGATTCAGAATATACCAAAGAGCTTGCAGAACAACTAAGCGAAAAATACAATACATCTGTTATGCCTCTTAATTGTGAATATTTAACTATTGAAAACATTAATACGATGTTTTCTAAAGTATTATATGAATTTCCTGTTGACCAAATCTGCATCAAATTTCCTAGATGGATTGATGGATTAGATATGTCACACCCTTTAAAAACTGAATTATATAAAGAAATTAAAGATGCTTTTTCCAATGTCAATGTTCTAAAAGAAATATCAAGTTGTGCAGATACCATTAAACAAACAGAAATCATTTCTAAAACTTCTATAACAGATATTCAGTTAGGTACTGGAAAAGTAAATATAGAAATTACTTTAAAAGAAGAATTATTCTACCAAGTACTTACAGAAATTACAGGTGTTCCTGTTTCTAATGAAGGAGATTTGTTTAGTATTATCTCTGAATTAGCTGATGTAAAAAAGAAATATGATAAAATTGCTTATGCCTTAGATGAAGTTAATAGAAAAGGTTATGGAATTGTCACTCCTTCTATGGATGAATTAATTTTAGAAGAACCAGAAATGGTAAAACAAGGCTCAAAATTTGGTGTAAAATTAAAAGCCATGGCTCCTTCTATTCACCTTATTAGGACAAATGTTGCAACTGAAGTATGTCCAATTGTCGGTTCTGAAAAACAATCAGAAGAATTGGTTAATTACTTACTTTCTGGATTTGAAAGTGACCCTCAAAAAATCTGGGAATCAAACATCTTTGGAAAGAGTCTACATGAATTAGTAAATGAAGGATTGCAAACCAAACTTGCTAAAATGCCTGAAGAAGCACAAATTAAATTACAAGAAACATTAGAAAGAATTGTTAACGAAGGTAGTGGTGGATTAATTTGTATTATCCTTTAAAATAAAGCATTGATAATATATATTAAACCAAACAATTAGATATTTTTTATTAAGTACTAAACAATTAAGGAGTAAACTCTGTATTAAACAGGGTTCACTCCTTTTAATATCCTTTTACTATATTTTTTCATAATTGCAAAATCTCTTATAATCCAAACCTTTTTTTAGATATTCCACCATATCTGAAATCCATTTGCAGAAAAACTACACACTTGTTTTAATTCTACACAAACTTTTAATTCATTAATTTGTTCTATCTTCATAATATACTTTCTTAGATTATCTTCTGTTTCATGAAAACCATGTCTATTAATAGCATCTTTTCCAATCATAATGCTTTTAGAAAAAAATCGTTTACCACCAATTTCTATAAAATCTTTGTGGTATATCAAATCACTTTCTTCTGGTAATTCTAATCCAAACCCATGTGGAATATATCCCATCTTATCTTTGTATTTTTTTGAAACAATAAAAATGTTTTTCCCTGGACTTGTTAATATTGTTGCTAATCCATTAGTTTTCTGCACACCAATCAACACTTCATTTATGCTTGGCATTCCATAATGGGCTACATTTACAATTTCTTTTCCTATTTTATTTTCAAGAACTTTTTTACAAAAAGAATAATTTCTTTCTTTATTAAAAGATTCCAGCATTTTCACAATTTGATAAAATTTTTCTGCTTTACCACCTTCAATATATCTTAGATACCTATAATTATCAGACACTTCTGTTTTTATATCATGATAATACCAATTTCCGATAGTTGGATAAAGTTGTTCTTTATATTCACATGCTGAAGCATGGACAAGCATATAATATCCCTTTTCTAATCCTATTAAATTATTTTCTAAATAACACAAAGAAATAAAATGATTTCCATTCATAAAGTTCCAATCATATTTTGAAGTATCTGCTAGAGCTTTTTCACATCTTTTCTTAAATTCTATTACATTCATATCAGAATCTATTTTATACAAAGCTGTTCCACATACATTTACAGTACTATCTATTGGAATAAATGGAATATCTGATTGTTCCCATTTATAAACTGCTCCAGTAAAAAAGCCACCTCTCATTCTTGTAACATTGTGAGCAATGCCTAAATCTGTCATTGCATAAATGTCGCAAGTCTTCTGTGTTGATGAAAGTTTTGTAGCAACCTTTGAGATTAGAATTTCTGTTATTTTTAAACTTCCCAATATCTTCTTTTGTGTTCTATCATTTAATGTTTGATTATAAATCATTTTGGTCCCTCTTTTTATTTCATAATAGTATTTTAAACTATGTCTATCCTTTTAAATTTTTTCTTCTTAATTGTCCACAGGCTGCATCAATATCTGATCCTAATTCTCTCCTAATAGTTGCTATAATTCCATGCTCATTTAAATAATCTCTAAATTTCATGATATTTTCATTTGAGCTTTTGGTATATTCTCCATTTTCAATTTTATTAATGGGAATTAAATTTACATGACAAAGCATTCCTTTTAATAATTTTACTAATCGTTTAGCATCTTCTAAGTTATCATTGTTTTCTTTTGCTAATGCATACTCAAATGAGATTCTTCTATGTGTTTTTTCTATATAATCCTTACATGCTTGTAGTAATTCTTCTATTGGAAATGCATTATTAATTGGCATCATTTCACTTCTTTTTTCATTAGTTGTTGCATGTAAAGATATAGATAATGTACATTGTATGTTTTCTTCTGCTAATTTATATATTCTTGGTACTAATCCACTTGTTGAAATGCTAATATGTCTAGCACCAATATTTAATCCTTTTGGGTGATTGATAATTCGAATTGCTTTTACAACATTATCATAATTATTTAATGGCTCTCCAATTCCCATAAATACAATATTGGAAATTCTAACATCGGCATCTCTTTCCACAGCCATAATTTGTTCAATAATTTCTCCACTACTTAAATTCCTTGCAAATGGAATTCCGGTTGATGCACAAAATTTGCATCCCATTTTACAGCCAATTTGAGAAGATACACAAATACTAAATCCATGATGATATTTCATTAATACGGTTTCAATAGCATTTCCATCTAAGACATCAAATAAATATTTTCTTGTTCCATCTGATGCTACTTGTTTTTTCAATATTTTAAATTCTTTTATTTCATAGATTTGTTTTAATTTTTCTCTTAATTCTAATGATAAATTGGTCATTTCATCAAAATCAGAAACTCTTGCTTCATAAATCCACTTATAAATTTGCTCTGCTCGAAATGGCTTTTCCCCGATTTCTTTTAGTTCTTCTTTTAATTCATCTAATGTATAGTCTTTAATATTTTTCATTTTCTTTCCTCACTTATATTTTTATACAATGATATTGGTTAATCATTACTGTATTCTATTATATCATCTTTTCTTCGATTTTTCATTATTACAAAGAAAAAAGATGTATTTGCCTTATGTTTTAGCAAATCATCTTTCTTTTTCATTCAAATATTGTATATGTTGTTTTTTTGGTAATTCGTAAATTTCCAATTTATTTCCATTCTTATTTTTTTCATTTAATGAAACAGCTTGTATTTGATTGTTATAATAGGTTTTAAAATAATATATACTCTTACTTGCATTTATACACGAAGAATACGTTGTCATATCATAGTGATTTTCTTTAGTGATAACACTTCCTTTTATCATTGAAACAGAATCTAGTATATGGAAAAATTGAGAAATAGAACTTTCCTCATCTTCATCTGTAATAGAGTTATATTTATAAAATGCTGCTCTTACAAATCTAGAAGTCGGTGTAACATCTCCTGGCAATCCCATCATTCCCATTCCTTGTCCATATGGTTTCAAAGAAATTTCTTCTGAAAATGTATTGTTTGGAAATTTAGCTGATACATTCATATAATTATTTATATGAATCTCATGATAGTTAAATGGTGGATTATTGGTTAAAACACCATATGGATTATCATAAATTTGCAATCCATTTTTTGTTTGTTCTAATACAATACATTCTTTTCCATCACTTATCATCCAATGTAAATCTACAACTGGCATATTTCCTTGAAATGCTTGATTTGTTATATTTATCTTTTCTAATACTTTCCTCAGTTCTGCTATACTTGAAAAATTTCCTAAACACCATGGAATCAGTTCAAATGTAGCTATATTCATAGCATTTTCTTTTTCTTCAAAATAGACAGCATTTCCCGGGAAATATAATCCTGCCATGCATAAACCTTTTTCATTTACTGTGTCAGCATATAATGGATAATCATCTATAACAGTTCCCATTCCTATCATGGCATATTTTACCTTTATTTTTTTATTGTTTTTTAATGTAAATTCATAATTTCTAGGTGTTACTACCACTTTTTCTCCAAAAGTATATTCTAAATCTAAATTTCTTCCAAAATAAACATCTTTTGTTTTGAATGTAATACAAGTACACATATTCTCACCTTTTCATTTATTTTAAAGGTCTTTAATTTCTTTTGGAATAATAATGTTTTGGGGTCTATTTACTTTTATTAATTGTTGGTAATTCTCAAATATTTTATAATCTTTTCCATAAAAAAACATCAGCAGACCTTTTCTTATTTTATCAAATTTTGTTTGTTTTATTACAATTAATCCTGTTTCCATTTTTTTACGTGACAAAAAAATCACCAACCTTTATTTTTGTCCAATTGGGGACGTTTCCTTTTGGACAATTTTGTTTTGGCAATATTATATCATTATCATTATTTGTGCACAAGAAAAAATTTTTTTAATTTTTTAAAATTTGCTATCGTCAATTAAAAAAGTAAATGCAATTATGAAGAAAGATAGTTGAAATAAGTCTTTCAATATATTCTTAATGTTAGAT
>CALXZX010000037.1 GCA_944393375.1 uncultured Clostridia bacterium
AAGTGTTGAAAGCAATAGCATTTAAAGGATTAGAAAAAAAGATAAAAAAATTGCCTACATTTACTTGACACATACGATTAGATAAAGTCCTTTTTATTTTAGTTGACAAATGGAAAAAAATGTAATAATATATTTAAAGTTAAAACTGATTAACTAAAAGATCAGTTTTCAATTTTTGTCAAAAACAATCTTATTTCAATTTATTTTAAAGGAGAATTTATGTCTAGAATCGCAAGAAATCAAATGGAAACTACTTTTTTTCATAATATGACACAGGGAATAAACAAAGAATATATTTTTGAAGAAAATAGATGTAAAAAGAAGTATATGGAATTATTACAAAAAGAAGCAAATGAACTTAATATAAATCTAATTGCTTTTACCATCATGGATAATCATGCACATATATTACTATATACTGAAAATATAAACAATATGAGTTTGTTTATGAAAAAGATTAACGAAAAATTTGCAATGTATTATAATTACATAAATAAAAGAGTAGGAATTGTTTTTAGAAATCGATATAAGAGTCAACCAATATTAAGTGAAACACAACTAATAAATTGTATAAAATATATTTTTAATAATCCTGTGAGAGCGAAAATTGTTTTATATCCAGAAGAATATTTTTATTCTAATTTCAAAGATTTTCAAACTAATTATATATCAAATACTATGTTAGATAATGTATATAAAAATAGTAATTGTTCGATTGATTTTCCAAAGGTTAAAAATGAAAAAATAATAGCAAAGGCAGAATTTATAGATACGTTTGAGGACACAGAAATATTTGTTAAAGAATTAATAAGAAACTATAAAAAAGAAAATGACTTAATAATAAGTAAAAACACAAAAGAAATGAAAAAACTTGTACGATATATAAAAGAAAGTACGAACATATCACATAAGTTTTTGGCAGATATATTGCAAATATCTAAAGCAACAATAACTGGATATATGAAAGATTAAATAATAAGACTATATAATCTTATAGATGTATTTTGGTTGAAAATAACTAAAACTATTTTTGCGACAAAAATTCTTAATTTGTCATAAAAAGTATTGTAAAAGAAGTAATTAAATATTATAATACATAAGAATAAATGATAAAGGAACAAGGTGTGTCCCTTTCGTTCAATTTTTGAACGATTTGACACGTCCCTAACGTTCAAAAGGAGGATAAAAAATGGGATTAAAACTTGAAAATGTTTCTAAGAAGTTTGTTGGGAAACAAGCAGTAGATAATATTTCTTTTGAAGTTGATAAACCTGGTGTGTTTGGATTACTTGGTACAAATGGTGCTGGTAAAACCACAACGATTAGAATGCTTCTTGGAATTATAAAAAAAGATACAGGTGAAATTACCTGGAATGGAAAAAAGGTTGAAAGAAAGAGTGTGAATTTTGGATATTTACCAGAAGAAAGAGGTGTTTATCCAAAAACAAAAATCTATGACCAATTGATGTATTTTGCAAAATTAAAAGGTATGAGCCCAAAAGATGCAGATACAGCAATTAAAAAGTGGGCAAAGGTTTTGAAGGTAGAAGAATATATACCAATGCCAGCTGAAAAATTGTCAAAAGGAAATCAACAAAAAATTCAATTTATGACAGCCATTATTCATGACCCAGAACTAATTGTGCTAGATGAGCCATTTAGTGGATTAGATCCAGTGAACTCTGAAATCTTAAAAAATGTTATTATTGATTTAGTAAAGATGGGAAAATATATTATCATGTCTAGTCATCAAATGGCATCTATTGAAGAATTTTGTACAGACATTTTAATATTAAATAAAGGAAAAACAGTATTAAAAGGAAATTTGAAGGAAATTAAAGAAGGATATAAAGCAAATCGATTAGAATTATCAACAAATAAGAATATAGATGAATATATTAAGGAATTTAATATGAAAATAGAATTTTCTAAAAATAATGAATATTCTATTAAAATTGATTCTGAAGAAAAAGCCCACCAATTGTTAGAAAAGTTGGTTACAAACCATATAGAAGTAGACAAATTTGAAATAAAGAAACCAACATTGAATGATATATTTATAGAAAAGGTGGGTGAGTAATATGAAAGATTTAAAAACAGTTATTGCGTTTTCAATTAAAGATATGGTAAAAAGAAAATCTTTTATCATATCAACATTAATTATTTTAGTATTAATTGTGATAGGGTTTAATATACCAAATATCATGAATGCTATTGTGGGAGACAATGAAGAAGCCGGTGAAACAAAAATATTAATTGTAGATAGTACAAATTTATTTGAGGGAACTTTATCAAGTTTAAATTATATGGAATTGGGTTACAATGTTGAAGTAGCAAATAATGAAGTTTCTTTTGAAGATATAAAAAATAGAATAGAAAATAAAGATATTGACCAGGCAATGGTTATAGAACAAAAAGAAGATGGAACATATAAATTAAGATATATTGTAGAAAATATGACACAAGTAGCTTCTGTTCCAGAAGATTTAGTGAATGCTATAAATGCATTATACACGAATTTACAGATTTCAAAATTAGGATTAACAGAAGAACAAATGGCAAGTTTATCTCCAAATTTTGAATTTACAATTGAACAAACGGAAGATCAAGAAGTCAGTGGAAACTTATTTGTGATTATGATGTTATCTATTGTTTTATTCTATGCAATCTATTTCTGTGCATATCAAGTATCAAGTTCTATTACCACAGAAAAGACTTCAAAAATCATGGAAACATTAGTAACTTCAACATCACCAAGAACGATTGTATTAGGAAAAACAATAGGAATTGGTATTGTAGGATTAATACAAATATGCTTAATTGTAGGTGTAGCGCTAATATCTGCTAAGGTATTTTTAGATCCAGAATTATTAAATGCTATTTTAGATATGTCTATGATGACACCATATTTAGCAATTATGACAATTGTATACTTTATTTTAGGATATTTCGCTTATGCTTTACTATATGCACTAACAGGTTCAACAGTAAGTAAACCAGAAGATATACAATCAGCTAATACACCTGTTGCTATACTTGCAGTGGTTGGATTCTATTTATCATATTTTACTATGATGAATCCAACAAGTGAATTAAACCAATTTGCAGCAATTTTCCCAATTTCATCACCATTTTGTATGCCATTTAGAATCATGATGGGAATTGCATCAACTTCCGAAATTATATTATCAATTGTCGTATTAGTAATTACAATATTAATCATTGCACAGGTTGCTATAAAGATTTATTCAAATGCAATATTAAATTATGGAACCAAAATGACCTTTAAAGATATTGTAAAGGTATATAGAGACAAAAATAATTAAAGCAAAATACAAATAAACTAGCTTGCATTTATTTGCAAGCTAGTTTAAACTATATAAAGGGGTAGGTATATGGAAGAAGTATTCAATATATTACAAGGGTTAGGAATTCATTATGAATTGGTAAACCATAAACCAGTATATACGATTGAAGATATGAATAATTTAGATAAGGAAAGCTTTAAAGGTGCTGAAATTTGTAAAAATCTTTTTTTGAGAGACCAAAAGGGGAAAAGACATTTTTTGGTAGTATTATGTAGTGAGAAAAAAGCAAATATGGAAAAAATACAAGAACAAGTGCTTTCTACTAGATTAAGTTTTGCATCTTGTGAAAGATTAATAAAATATCTAAAACTAGAGCCAGGTCATGTAAGCCCTATGGGACTAATCAATGATGAAGAAAAGAAAGTGGAAGTTTTAATTGATAAAGAGTTAAAAGATAAAAAATTACTAGCTATTCACCCTAATATAAATGAAGCAAGTATATTGCTTACATATGAAGATTTAATACATTTCATAAAAGCTATGGGAAATCAATATGAATTTATAACTATATAGTAAAAAAGTGAAATACAAAATAGAAAAATATATTAGAAGATTTGAAATAAACCTAAATGATTGAATATTTATTTGATTATTTGGGTTTATTTTTGTTAGAAATAAATCAAAGAATAAAATAACAAAAATAAGAAAAACTAAAAAAGAGGTGAATAATATGAATGATTTAAAAGAGAATATAAAAAAAGAGTTAGAAATATTAGAAAAAATGATAAGTTTAAATGAAGAAAAAGAAAAAATAGAAATACAAAGAGAAAAATTAGATAAATTATTAGAAGAATATTTAAAAGACTTTAACTAATGGAAATAAAAAAATATGCAAAGCAATAGAGAATTTTGAGTCTTTTGTTTTATATTTCAGTGATTTTATTTCTGATATTTTCATGAAACAAAATCATAATATATACGAAAATAATTCGTTTATACAAATATAAAAATCTGATAAGATAAACAAAAAAAATAAAGGTGGTAATATGAGAAAAGCAAGCACAATCAAAATAGGAAAAAAACTACAAACAATTAGAAAAAGTAATGGATATACACAAGAACAATTAGCTGAAAAAGTAGAGGTATCTGTGAGATATATTAGTGATGTCGAGCAAGACAGGGCAAAACCATCTTATGAAGTGCTTATTAGAATTTGTAATATTTTTAAAATTAGTTTGGACCAGGTATTTAGTGAATATTTAACCATAATGGAAAATAAAAGTTTAGCATATCCACTAGCTGGATATGAAAAATTGTCAGAAGCAGACAAAAAAACAATTGAACATCTAATCATGTATTTTAATAAAAAATAAAAATGGATAGAATGAGATAAATTACTCATTCTTTTTTGTTACCATTTTTGATATTTTATAAAATTTTAATATATAGCCACTTTTAATTTAGTGTTTTTGACACAAAAATGGTTTTAGTATATACTGATAGCACAATAATATAAAAAACAGAGGAGTTGTGCACATGAAAGGATATGAACATGATAAAAAAGAAATAAAAGAAAGTGAAAATAAACAGTTTCCTAAAGAAAAATATCTAAAATTATTAAGCAAAGAATTTAAAAATACAACAGAAGTGGCAGAAGAAATTATTAATTTAGAGGCAATATTGAATTTGCCTAAGGGAACAGAAGTATTTTTAAGTGATATTCATGGAGAATATGCACCTTTTACACATATTTTAAATAATGGTGCAGGAATCATTAAAAGTAAAATTGAAGAAACCTTTGAAAATCGAATCACAGAAAAAGAAAGAAATACACTAGCAACTTTGATATATTATCCAAAAGAAAAACTAAAATTAATAAAACAAGAAACAGAGAATTTACAAGAATGGTATGCAATTACTTTATACAGACTAGTAGAAGTAGCAAGAAAAGTAAGTTCAAAATATACAAGGTCAAAAGTTAGAAAAGCAATTAATAGTGGATTTGAATATATTATAGATGAATTATTACATTCACAAGTAGATAGTGGGAAAGATAAAGAAAATTATTATAAACAAATTATTAAGACAATTATTGAATTAGAACAAGCAGATAGCTTTATTATAGCCATATCAGACTTAATTAAAAGAATGGCAATAGACCATTTACATGTTATAGGAGATATTTTTGATAGAGGAAGATATCCAGATTTAGTATTAGATAAGCTAATGAAGTTCCATAGTTTAGACATTCAATGGGGAAATCACGATATCTTATGGATGGGAGCAGGTTGTGGAAATAAAGCCAATATTGCAACTGTTGTTAGAATATGTGCAAGATATAATAATATAGGAATATTAGAAGATTCTTATGGAATTAATATGAGACCATTATCAACATTTGCTCAAAAAATATATAAAAATGATGATTGTGCAAACTTTATGCCAAAAGTATTTGACTTTAATAAATATGACAATAGTGATAGAAATAGTATAGCTAAAATACAAAAAGCAATAACCGTTATTCAATTTAAAATTGAAGGACAATTAATCAAAAGACACCCAGAATATCATTTAGACAATCGACTATTATTAGACAAAATGAATATAGAAAAAGGAACAGTAACAATAGAGGGAAAAGAATATGAATTAAATGACAAGAATTTTCCAACAATTGATAAAAATGATCCATATGCATTGACATCTGAAGAAAATGAAATCATGGAAAGACTTGCAGAATCTTTTGTACATAGTCCTAGTTTGCAAAAGCATCTAAAATACTTATATACAAAAGGAGAAATGTATACCATATTTAATAATAATCTTTTATTCCATGGTTGTATTCCAATAGATGAAAATGGAAATCTAAAAGAAGTAGAATTTATGGGAAAAAGACTAAAAGGAAAAGCCTATTTTGATGAAATCAATGAAGTGGTAAATAAAGTATTTGCAACCAGACAGCCAGAATTAGTAGATATCATGTGGTTTTTATGGATTTCACCAGAATCACCATTTTTCGGAAAAGAAAAAATGGCAACCTTTGAAAGCTATTTTGTAAAAGATAAAAGCTTAAGTAAAGAACCAAAAAGTCCATATTATCAATATTCTGAAAATGAAGAATTTTGCATAAAAATGTTAAAAGAATTTGGATTAGAAGGAGAAGATTCTCATATCTTAAACGGACATGTTCCAGTAAAAGCCAAAGATGGAGAAAGTCCAATAAAAGCAAATGGAAAATTATTAGTTATTGATGGAGGATTTGCAAAAAGTTTTAGAGAAAAAACAGGAAATGCAGGATATATCTTAACATATAACTCAAATGGATTATTATTAAGTCAAAATAAACCATTTGAATCCGTAGAAAAAGCAATTGTAGAAGAAACAGATATTATCAGTGAAATCATTGTAAAGAAAACAGGCATTGTTAGAAAAAGAGTAGCAGATACAGACATAGGAGTAAAACTAAAAGGAGAAATTGCAGACCTACAAGAATTAATGAAAGCATATAAAAATGGAGAAATAAAAGAAGTTGAACGTTAGGGACGTGTCAAATCGTTCAAATTTTGAACGATTTGGCCTGTCCCCAATGTTCATTTGACAAATTTTGTTTAGCAGTATATAAATAAGATAAAGATTATTTATATACTGCTATATATTTTAAGATAATATAACATTATTTTAAAAGGAGGTAAGTATTATTGGATTTAGAAATATTTAACCATATACAGGAAAAAGTGACAGATATGAAAAATGAAATAAAACAAAACAATACTTCAGAAGAAATCGAATTAGCAAAAAAACTAGATGCTATAGAAGAATATTCTGTAGATAGATTTGAAGGAGAATATGCTATATTAGAAAACAGAAAGACAAATGAAATAAAACATGTAAAAAATGATATGCTACCAGAAAATATAAAAGAGGGAAGTATTTTGCAATATGTAAATGGAAAATATACATATAATGAAGAATTGACAAAAGAAGAAACCACAAGAATTCAAGATAGGATGAATAAATTATGGAATTAAAAAGGAATGAAAAATAGTAGATATTTTTATTTTGATATCTATATGTTAAAGAATTTAAATGAGTCAAATAATTGAATTTGAATATGGAAAATAAGGAGGACAAAAGATGGCAAGAAAGAGGAGAAATACAAAAATACAAAGAGCAATAGCAACAATAATTGCATTAATCATTGTGGGGATTGCAGGAATATTAGGTACAAATGAAGAATTTGTAAATACAGTTTCTAACATGGGAGAACAAACCAATAGTCAAAATCAGCAACAAGTAGAATTTGTTGCACAGGAAGATTTATTAATTGACTTTATAGATGTTGGGCAAGCAGATAGTGTTCTAATTCGAAATCAAGATAAAGTCATGTTAATAGATGCCGGAACAAATGAGGCAGGAGAAACAGTTGTAAATTACCTAGAAAATCTTGGAATTACAAAGATAGATTATTTGATAGGAACACATCCACATGAAGACCATATTGGTGGATTAGATGACGTGATAGATAATTTTGACATTGGACAAATATATATGCCAAAAATTGAAACAACGACCAAAACATTTGAAGATGTATTAGATGCCATAGAAAATAAAAATTTAACAGTAACAGCGCCTAAGAAAGGCGATAAAATTGAACTCGGACAAGCAGAGGGAGAGTTTATGACAGAACCGATACTAGATGAAGATAATTTAAATGTATCATCACTTGTTCTTAGACTAGAATTTGGAAATACCAGTTACTTGTTTATGGGAGATGCAGAAGAAGAAAATGAAGAAACAATTAATTGGCCAAAAACAGATGTATTAAAGGTAGGACATCATGGATCTAGTACAAGTAGTAGTGAAAGCTTCTTAGAACAAGTGCAACCGAAATATGCAATTATTATGGCAGGAAAAGATAATTCTTATGGATTACCGACACAAGAAACAATAGATAAATTAAATAATATCGGAAGTGAAATATATAGAACAGATGAAGATGGAACAATTCAAATGACGTCTAATGGAAACACAATAGAAATAAAAACAAACAAGTAGTTGAGAATAAAGCAGATAGTATATAAAACTATCTGCTTTATCATATTTTATGTGAATTATGGTTAGTGTAAAATTAATGTAGGCAAAATATAAAAAAATGCCTACATAATTTTTATCTAAAAAATATTGAAAAAACA
>CALXZX010000038.1 GCA_944393375.1 uncultured Clostridia bacterium
ATCATAGAAAGATATAATTGAATATCAAGGTTTATGGGTAACCTTTTAAAAACCTAAATATATTATACAAGGAAGATATGCAACCATTTAAAAAAGCCATAGAACATAAAGTAGATGGTATATTGATGGGACATTTAAAAATATCAAAAGTAACAGGTAAGTTACCAGCATCTATGTCTAAACGATTTATTACAAAATATTTGAGGAAAAAATATAGATATAATGGGTTAGTTATTACAGATGATGTCAGAATGAAAGGTGTTAGAATTCGTTATGGGAAAAATAATGCTATCAGAAAAGCGTTTTTGGCTTGTAATGATATGATTATATTTAAATATGATAATGATATTGAGGTAATTGATAAAATAATTAAACTTGCAAAAAAAGGCAACCTACTAAAGATGAAAAGAATTAATAAAAGTGTTATGAGAATATTAAAAGTAAAAGAGCAATATGAATTAAAAGATGAGATTGTTGAAAAAGATGAAGCCTTTATAGAAAAAATCAACAATCAAATAGAAGATATTAGACAAAAAGTTTTATAGTGTCTTATACATTATAAACAGAAATCCTTGTTATTTCTGTAGGAAGTATGATATACTATAACATATAATTTTAGAAATGGAGATTAGAAAATGTCAAAACCAATCGTAGCAATCATAGGAAAACCCAATGTAGGAAAATCAACTTTTTTTAATTATCTAGTAGGAAGTAGGGTATCTATTGTACAAGATACACCAGGTGTTACTAGAGATAGAATTTATGCAGATACCAATTGGAGAGGAAGAAATTTTACATTAATTGATACAGCAGGAATTGAGCCAGATTCAGAAGATATTATCTTGTCACAAATGAGAGAACAAGCGAATTTAGCCATCGCAATGGCAGACGTCATTATCTTTTTAACAGATATTAGACAAGGAATTACAGCAGCAGACCAAGAAATTGCAGTTATGCTAAAAAAATCTGGAAAGCCTGTTGTGTTAGTATGTAATAAAGCAGATAATTTTGAAAAAGATAGAGAAGAAATTTATGAATTCTACAACTTAGGACTAGGAGATCCTTATCCTATATCTGCAAGTAATGCCATCGGTATAGGAGATGTACTAGATCAAATTTATGAAAGTTTTCCAGAAAAAACATCAGATGAAGATGAAGATGATATCATAAAAGTAGCTGTTATTGGAAAACCGAATGTAGGAAAATCATCTTTGATTAATAAAATATTAGGAGAAAATAGAACCATTGTCAGTGATATTGCAGGAACGACTAGAGATGCCATTGATTCTAGATTTGAAAATGAAAAGGGAAAATATATTTTAATTGATACAGCAGGAATTCGAAAAAAGAGCAAAGTAAAAGAATCAATAGAAAAATTTAGTATTATGAGAACATTATTAGCAATCGAAAGAGCAGATGTCTGCTTAATGATGATAGATGCCTTAGAGGGTGTTACAGACCAAGATGCTAAAATTGCAGGAGAAGCTCATGAAGCAGGAAAAGGAATTATCATTGTTGTTAATAAATGGGATGAATATGAAAAAGAAACAGGAACATTAGAAAAATATAAAAAAGATATTTACAACAAATTATCTTATCTATCTTATGCACCAATCATATTCATATCTGCCAAAACAGGACAAAGAGTTAACAAATTATTTGATATGATTAATCATGTCAATGAACAAAATAGTTTGAGAGTATCAACTTCTGTTTTGAATCAGGTGATTAATGAAGCAATTGCAATTGTACAACCACCAACAGATAAGGGAAAACGATTAAAAATATTTTATGGAACACAAGCTTCAACAAAACCACCAACATTTGTTATATTTGTCAATAATAAAGAATTGTTCCATTTTTCTTATGAAAGATATTTAATTAATCAATTCAGAAAGGAATTTGGACTAGAAGGGACACCAGTTAGAATTATTGTAAGAGAAAAAAATGAAAAAGATGTATAAAATAAAGGAGGTAACATATGGTATATAATGTCATAACAGCAATTATTGCCTATTTAATAGGAAGTGTCAATTTTTCAGTTATTTTAAGCAAAAAAATGGCTGGATTTGATGTAAGAGAAAAAGGAAGTGGAAATGCAGGAACGACCAATATGCTTCGTTCTGTTGGAAAAAAAGCAGCAGCATTAACATTAATTTGTGATGTTTTAAAAGGTGTTGTGGCTATTTTAATTGCTATGTTTATTGGTTGGGCATTTAAAATAGAAAATCAATCATTACTTGTTCAAATAGCAGGAATTGCAGTTGTACTTGGACACACATTTCCAATATTTTTTGGATTTAAAGGTGGTAAAGGTGTTGCGACATCTTTAGGAATTTTAATTATGAGTAACTGGCAAATTGGATTAATTTGTTTAGTATTTGGCGTATTATTAATTGCATTAACAAGAATGGTATCTTTAGGATCATGTGCAGCAGCAGTTTTATTCCCAGTATTAACATTATTCATAACAGACAATTATATTGTGTCACAAGGAAGTGGATATTTAATTTATAGTATTATATTAGCTGTGATTGTATTATTTAATCATAGAAGTAATATAAAAAGAATTATGGCTGGAAATGAAAATAGAATTAGTTTTAAAAAATAGTTGTTAGAAGGAGAAGTACAGATGAAACATATAATAAAAATGGTATAGAATATGTTCAAATATTGTTAGAACCAAATGAGAAAAATATGTATGTTTTTGAAATATTGTCAGATTATTTAGATATGAAATACATAAAAAAAGGAAGGAATGAATCAAAAGTGAAAAATATAGCAATTATAGGAAGTGGAAGTTGGGGAGTCGCATTAGCAACTCACCTTGCAAGAGGAGGAAATAATGTAAAAATATGGTCTTTTTCAGAAGAAGAAAAAGAATTAATTAATAAAGAAAAAAGATGTAAATTCTTACCAGAAGTGAAATTACCAGAAAATATAGAATGCTTTACCAATTTTGAAGAAGTGATAAAAGATGCAGAATTTATTTTACATGTAACACCATCAAAATTTACAAGAGATGTATTTAAACAATATAAGCAATATGTTGGCAAAAAACCAGTTATCATATGTTCAAAAGGATTTGAAAAAGATTCTTTAAAAACATTAGATGAAGTGTTGAAAGAAGAATTACCAGAAATTCGAATAGGTGTGTTATCAGGACCTAGTCATGCAGAAGAAGTTTCAATTGCAATTCCAACCGTACTTGTCATTGCTTCTAAAGACCAAGAAATATTAAATATGATACAAGATACATTTATGTGCCCAGAAATGAGAATCTATACATCAAGTGATGTAAAAGGTGTTGAATTAGGAGGTGCTTTAAAAAATATTATTGCTTTTTGTGCTGGTGTTGCAAGTGGAATCGGACTTGGAGATAATACATTTGCAGCTTTAATTACAAGAGGATTAGGAGAATTAACAAGATTAGGAGTTGCTTTAGGTGGGGAAAAAGATACATTTTATGGATTAAGTGGTTTAGGAGATTTAATTGTTACTTGTTTAAGTGAACATAGTAGAAATCGTAAAGCAGGAAAGCTAATTGGAGAGGGAAAAACATTAGAAGAAGCTAAAAAAGAAGTAGGAATGGTTATTGAAAGTATAGATAACATAGAAGTTGCTTATGAATTAGGAAAAATACATAATGTATATATGCCGATTGTGGAAACAGTATATCAGGTAATTTATGAAAAACTTGACCCTAAAGAAGCAGTTAACAATTTGATGACAAGAGAGAAAAAAAGTGAATAATATAGTAATATAATGGAAATAATAAAATGGAAGATGGTATATTGAAAGGAATGTTGTAAATGGATTTTTTTGATAAATTAGGAAAAAAAGCATCAGAAGCATATAAAGTTACGGCAGATAAAACAGGGAAAATTGCAAAAGAAACCAAATTAAAATTTAAAATGGGAGAATTAAAATCAAAAATAGAAGACATTTACGAAGAAATAGGAAAAAAAGTATATGAAAAGCATGTGCAAAAAGAAGAAATTTCAACAAATGATTTACTAGAAGAATGTAAACAAATTGATGAAATGAGTGAGAAAATCGAAAAAATAAGGCAAGAATGTTTAGAACTTAAAGACAAAAAACAATGTCCAAAATGTTTTAAAGAAATTGACAAAAACATGAAGTTTTGCCCAGAATGTGGTGCAAAACAGGAAGATGAAAAAGAAGTAGAAGTTCTAGCAAAACCAGAGACTAAAGAAGATAACGTTGCATCAGAGGAGTCTAAAGAACGAGAAATAACGGAAGAATCTACAGAATCTCAAACAAATTTAGAAAAGACGACAGAAGTAGAGATTAATCCTGACCCACAAAATATAACAGAGGAAGAAATGAAAAATATAGGGCAATAAGGATAAAATGGAATTCATGATATCTTTTATTAAATAAATTTTTCGGCTCAATACAAATCATAAGAAATTCTAAAATAATTTTATGATACCCTTTCATGTCAGGCATGAACATTTTCCATAAAATTATTAAAGACTTTCTAACAATTCTCCAATCACATTCAAAATTTATTTAATAAAAGATATCATGAATTTTATTTATAGGAATATTTTATATTCTCGAAAATTGCGTTTTTTAAATACGAAAATAATATTAATTATAAAAGGAAAAGTTGGTGATAAAATGAAAATAGTTGTACAAAGAGTAAAGGAAGCAGAAGTAAAAGTAGACGAAAATGTTGTTGGAAAAATTGGAAAAGGATTTTTAGTATTATTAGGTGTTACGCATGAAGACACAAAGGAAAATGCAGATTATTTAGTGAAAAAACTATGTAAATTAAGAGTTTTTACAGATGAAAATGATAAGATGAACTTAGCATTAAAAGATGTAAATGGAGAACTATTGATTGTTTCCCAATTTACGTTATATGCAGATTGTTCTCAAGGAAATAGACCTTCTTTTATAGAAGCTGCTAAACCAGATAAAGCAAAAGCATTATATGAGTATTTTTGTGAAGAATGTTCTAAAAATGATATAAAAGTGGAAAAAGGTGTATTTGGAGCAGATATGAAAGTAAGTTTAATAAATGATGGACCAGTAACGATTATCATAGAAAAATAGAAATTAGAAACAAACTAATTTCTATTTTTGTTTAATAAGGAAATCGTTCATATAAATATTTTATAATCTCATTACCATTTTGTTCATTAATATTGATATAAACATTTTTATCCAAACAAATCCACATATGAATGAAATAATCTTCCATATTATCTAAAAATACTCCTACAATTTCAGCTAATTCAATAGGATTTGTATATTGTTTTTCCCAACTAACATCTCCATAAATTTCAAGATTAGTGTTATAAAATTTACTTAAAAATTTATTTAATTCTCCTTTTTTTTCACTATATAAATTAACAGTTACATACATAATATTCTCCATAAAAAATGTTTATACTAAATATTATGAAAAATATTTTCGTTTTTTATACAAGAATAAACTAGTTAAAAAATGTCAATACTAAAGAAAACGAAATATGGAGGGATTTTATTGAAAAAATTTAAAATTATTTCATATATTATATTGCTAATTGTATTAGTTGTATTAGCATTAACAGTCTATACAAGTGCAACACAAAATAATGAGCAAGATGAAGCAGAGAAGGTAAGTTCAGAAATTCGATATTTAGATACCAAATTAGTAGATTTATTTAATAATATGAATAATATACAGACCAGAAATTATCAAATATATACGACAAAGATAGAGGAATCTAGGTCAGCTGAAAATTCAGGAGGAGGTTCTTCAGGAGGAGAGAGTGGAAGTTCAGATTCTAGTTCAGATAGTTCTTCTACTCAGGATAGTTCAAGCAATCAAACCCAAACAGAAAATACAGGTAAAAATTATGAAATGCAGGCATCTGGAATTTTAACCACAAATAGAGAGATAGATTGGACATCTTGTAAAAATGAATCAGAATTAATTTATACATCTATATCCACTATTACTTTAGACCTATATCGTTTAAATGTATCACAAGAAGATATATTAAATTTTAATAAAGATTTAGATAGTTTAACAGTAAGTTTAGAAGAAGAAAATAAACAGTTAGCATTAGATAATTTAGTAAAAGTATATGAATATATACCAAAATTTGCACAAACGGTTGTAAATGATACATTATATAAAACGGTATTAGAAACAAAATTAAATGTTTTTAGAGGATATGCCAAATTAGATAGTGGTGATTGGACAGGAATTAGTACAAATATAGTAGATGCAATAAATGCATATGCAACATTGTTGACCAATACAGAAATAGATGCTAATAAACAAACAAGCATTAATAAAGGATATGTCATGTTAAATGAATTAAAAAATGCAGTAGATACACAAAATACATCTGTATTTTTGATAAAATATAAAAACTTACTAGAAGAAATTAATAATTTATGATATAATAACAAATAGAGTAAATTGAATAGTCGCTGGTAAATCTCCGAAAGGAATTACGAGAGGAAAGTCCGGGCTCCATAAGAGCAATGATGCTAGATAACGTCTAGTGGGGGTGACCCTAAGGAAAGTGCAACAGAAAATAACCGCCAATTTTTTGGTAAGGGTGAAAAGGTGAGGTAAGAGCTCACCAGCAATATGGTGACATATTGTGTTTGTGTAAACCCCATCTGGAGCAACACCTAAATTAGAAGATTAAGCCAGCTCTGGCGCCTTCTTAAATTGCGTGGCTTGAGGTATATAGTGATATATATCCTAGATAAATGACTATTTTAAACGACAGAACCCGGCTTACAGATTTACTCTTTTTTATTTTATATTAAATGTTTCATATCATCTGGTAAAGGACAAGTAAAACATTGTTCTTTTTTTGTGACTGGATGAATGAAAGATAGCATATAACTATGTAATGCTTGTCTAGAAATTAGATTAGAAGATTGACCATATAGAGTATCACCAAGCAAAGGATGACCAATATGACTAAAATGGACACGTATTTGATGTGTTCTACCAGTTTCCAATTTACATTTTACTAAACTATAATTTTTAAATTCTTTTACAACTTCATAAATCGTTCTAGAAGGTTGACCAGCAAAGTCTACACATCTTTCAATAATACTGCCAGGTTTTCTAGCGATTGGTAAGTCAATGATTCCAGATTTTTTATCTAAAATTCCCTCAACAATGCAAAGATATTCTTTTTGAAAAATATTTTCATTCATTTGCTGGCTAAATGTTTCTTGGATATAGGCACATTTTGCAAAAATAACTAATCCGAGAAGTGTTAAAATCTAATCGATTAACAGGTCTAATTTTTTTCTGTAAGCCAATAGAATCAAAATAAAACTTCACACCATTTGACAAAGAATCAGCATAATGCAAAATAGAAGGATGAATGGCAACACCTGCTGGTTTATTCACAATTAATAACCAGTCATCTTCATAAATCATATCTAAATCCATTTTTGTAGGAACGACATTGGTATTATCTTCAGGATAATCAAAATTAATGATAAGAATATCATTAATTTCAAAAGAATTTCTAGTATCACAAATAGAACCATTAAGCTTAATACATTTTTCTTCAATTAGTTTGGTTAATAAACGATTAGAAATATGTAGTTCATTTTTCAAAAGTGAATGGATATTTTCATATTTATTTTTATCATTAACAGTCATACAATATTTGAGTTCCATAGTTTCTCCCTTAAAAATAACTTATATATCAAAAGTATATACCAGATATAATTTTAAATCAATGTTAAAGGATATATTTATAATAGTCAAAAGTAAATATAGAGAAAATAAAAAATATAACAAAAAACTTCCTAGAGTCTAGTACTCTAAGAA
>CALXZX010000039.1 GCA_944393375.1 uncultured Clostridia bacterium
CCACAATGATATAATTCTTTATTATCTATAATAATAAATCTATCATGGAATTTATCTGTTTTTGCTACCTTCAAAATGGGATATTCTTTATTAAATTTTTGTATATCTAATTTTGAAATATTACTATTTTTCGAAGTCAATATTACTACTTCTACATTTTTATTTTTCTTTACTAATATCTTTAAAATAATATCATCTATATAATTATCAATTATTATAATTTTATTTTTAGCTCTTTTTATAATATCTATTACTAAACTATATGCATCATATATTTGACCTTCAAAAAAAATTTTCTGCTTAAACTCTTCTTTCTTTAGCAAATTATCAAATATTTCATCAAACTTTCTATCATGTTCTAATAATTTGCATTCCACATTTGTTAATCTTTCAAATATTTGCGAATTTGAAGATATAAATTTTCGCATTTCAATAAAAGCTCTTATGATACTAATACTAACTTGAATAGCAATATCATTTTTTAATACGCCTGCAAGCATTGATATTCCCTGTTCAGTATAGACATATGGTAAATATTTTCTTGTAACTTTTCCATTATTAACTTTTTTATCTAAGGTTCCAAATTGGAACCTTAAATTTTTGAATTCATCATCAGTTAATTGAAAACAAAAATCTTCTGGAAATCTTTCAATATTTCTTTTCATAGCTTTATTTACATTTTTAGTTTCATAATGATATAGCATAGCTACATCACTATCTAACATTACTTCTTTTCCTCTTATTGTATATATTAAATTTTTTATTTCTTCAGTATTTATTATTTTCAATTCATTCTCCATATTTTCACATCCTTTTTATTGTATGTATTATAAAACATTTGTTTGTATTTTGTCAATAGTTTTATCCATAATTTTATCAAAATATGATTATACTTTTACAATAAAATTTAGTAATAGTTAGAAAATATCAAACCTCAGAAGTTTCAAAACTTCTGAGGTTTTTATTTTAAATTTTTTTATTTTATAAAAACAAATCCATATCATCTTCTGCTGCAATAACTTCTATTTCATATTTTTTCGTTAAATTTTGTGCAATTTCTGGTGGATTCTCACTCAATATATTTTTGTTAAAATGTGTTAGTATTACTTTCGTTGGTTGTATTGTTTTTATAAATTCTTCCACTGCTGGTATATCCAAATGTTTTGCTTTTTCCTTATTATTGATATAATAAGCTACATTCATGATTAATATGTCACAATTTTCATAAGATTTTAATAATTCTGGAAAATATTTGGTATCAGTGACAATTCCTATTTTATTTTTGCTAGTTTTTATTGTAAATCCATAGCATTCTACTACATGATCATGTGGTATAGATGCTGTAATTTCTAGATTTTTTATTTTATATGTTCTATTTGCTTCTATCGTTTCTATCTTTTCAGGAAAACTTTCCAAATATGGTTGTAAAATTCGATTTTCTATTGCTTGTTTTGGTACTATTACACTTCCTCTTTTTTCTCTTCCACCATTTGTCATTAATTCTATAAATATATTTAAGTCATTGGCATGGTCTATATGAACATGTGATACAATAATTCCATCAATTATTTCTTTGTTACCATATGTATGAATATATTTATAAAATGTATTAATTCCAGGATCAAAAACAATATGTGTATCATCAATGTTTATATATAGTCCTCCTGCTGACCTTATGTTTCTAAAAATGATATCTTTATTTCCTGTTGTTCCAAAAAAGTGAATATAGTCCATCTTCTTCTCCCTTTAATATTTCTTGTATTATATAAAATCACTACTATTATACTCTAACCATCTTATATTTTCAATATTTACAAATATTTTCCCCTACCTTTGTCTGAATCTTCTATTTACCATATTCCAATTCACAATATTCCAAAATGCTTGGATATACTCTGGTCTTTTGGTATGGTATTGTAAATAATAAGAATGTTCCCACATATCCAAAACCAATAATGGTTTGCATCCCCATAATGTTAAATTTTGATGTTTTTCACATTGTAAAATTTCTAATCTAGACCATTTAGGAACCCATACTAACAAACACCAGCCGTGATGTTTCTACTGTTTTACTTGCTTCTGTAAATTGTTCTTTAAAGATTTCATAACTCCCAAAATCTTTTATGATTTGTTTCATCAGTTCTATATCTGGCTCTGTTGGAATAGCAGGACCCATATTTTCAAAAAATAGCTCATGTAAAATAGCACCTGAACCATAAAAACTTAAATCTTTTTCTAAACATTTAATGTTAGAAAAATCCTTTTTTTCCCTTGCTAATTTTAATTTTTCCTCTGTTTTATTTGTATTATCCACATACCCTTTATATAAAATATTGTAATGTAAATCTAATGTTTCTTTGGAATAATATGGCTCTAAAGCTGTTAATGGATATGGTAAATCTATCATTTTTAACATAAAAAACCTCCACTTTCGTAACAATTTCTTTTTTATACGAAGAAAAAATTGTGTATATAACTACATATCATGAATGAAATTTTATATACACAATTTTGATTTTATTAGTTCATACTTTCTTTCCTTATTCTACAAATTCAAGAGCATCACTTTTATTAATGCCTTCTATATTATAATAGGTATTTGGAACGGTTCCAATAATGACATTTTCCATAATTAATACTTGATTTGTAATGTCTTTGGTAATATCTTTAAACGGTGTTAGGATACTCACTTCACATTTTACTTGTAAATAAATTCTATGAAGTGTTTGATTAATTCCCTGTGCTTGAAATTCGCTCCTTAAATCTGTCTCTACATTCCCTACTGTTGATATTCTTATCTTAATGCCAGGTCCTCTTCCTGATAATAGTTTGATACCTGTAAAACTTCCTAGAGCAATTTGAATATCTTGCCTTCCCTGCTTATTAATTTCTTCTTGTATTTTGATTGCTACATCAGAAATGATTTCATTAATGGGAATTACATTGGATTTTATCATTGTTACATTTCCGTTTGCATCTTTTTCCACAGTAAATAATTCATCATAACTATGTTCTGTCATAACATTTGTTGCCTGCTCATTTGATATAATAGTTGCTAAACTTTTTGCTTCATTTTCACATAATGTATCAAAAATAGGATTGACAGCATCTAACATAACTTTTGCAGATATGACAATGGCTGTGATAAAAATTGTTATCATAGCCAATTTTCTTTTGTTTTTTACATTTGCAAATATATTGGGAATTCGTATTTTCGTTCTTGAATAAATTTTAGGCATAATTTATCATAGAAGCCTGCTCACTACTCATGCCCTTTCTTTTATATCTTGGTATAAATAATTTTTGTCCTGGATAGATAGTATTTTCATCTTCAATTCCATTTACTCTAGCAATATCATCTACTGTACTTCCAAACATTTTCGCAATCTTCCATAAAGAGTCGCCTTTTTTCACAATATACATGATGATACTATAATCTTGTTCTTCTCTTTCTCCAGTTGTTTGTACTTCATCAATTGTATTAATATTGACATTTTTATCTAACATTGTATGCATTCTCATTTGCACATTTGCTAATACTTCTCCTCCTTCTTGAATAATAAAGTCTTGACTTCCAATTTCTATGTTGGTACGTATATTTAAGTTATCACCATCACTGATGTTGTCAAGATTATATTCAAAAGGTATCGTTTCTTTTTTAATTAAGATTTGTAAATCTTCTCCCATCAACATGAATCTTAATTCTAGCTCTCCATTATAGATGATTTTGTCCCCCATAATATTTTGTTTTATGATATTAGGAACAACATCTACATCGACAATATTTCTGCCTTGTAATTCTTCCATTCTTAGTCTTTCACTAATATCTCTTGTTTCTACAATTTCTCTTTTTCCTGCAATCGTTCTTACTGTTTTTTTGTTAAATTCAATGTTTTCAGATGGACTATATAAATCTTGAATCACATGAATTGTTTTTTCCTCATATGCAGTTGCTGTCACACTGATTTCCATCTCAATATATACAGAATGTTCTTCTACAGAATTTGGTTTTACAAGGATGTTTCTAATTTCATAATTTGTATCACATATATTTCCTTCATTGACATCTTGGATATCTACAAAACCGATAATTGGTATTGTTGCCATTGTTTTATTGATTCTATTATCTTCTGTTAAATATACCATTTTGATTTCTGCTTCTGCTTTTGTCAAAACTTTGTTATAACTAATTTTGATATCTTTATTTCCTATTCCTACATTGAACTTTAAAATCTCTACTAAATTATCAATATTATCTATTGCAATATTTTCTTTAGCATATATTTTTGTTTCTCCACTTCCTATTAATGAATTCACTGATAATTGTTCTTGTAACATCTTAATCTCATCTGTATTTTCCAAGCTATTTACAATTGAAATTTCTTCTTTAGAATAGACTTCAATGGTTAATTCTATTGTTGCCTTAATAGATATTTTTCGTTCATTAACGACTTTTGCTTCTATTTCTTTAATGTTGGTACATATATTACTTTCCATTTCACTTGTTATATTAGGAATATTAATAACTTCTGATAAATCTAAACTGGTATTAATTCCTCTTGTTCGTTCTTGACTATCATCTGTCATATACATGATATATGTATCTACATTTCCCTCTATTTTTATTTTCTCATCTATAATTTCTTTTTTATAAATACATACTACCCCACTTGTACAAATTATATTTAAAACATCTGGCTTTGCATCTGGTACAATTACATCACCTTCTACAAATATGATTTCTTTTCTCGTTGCTACTTTCTTATTTACACGTAAATTCTCTTTTATTGTATTTACAACCATTGTTTACCTCCTTATCATTTTTCTTTATTTTATATATATGAAGGTGAATGGTGATTTATAACAAAAAAAGAAAACCTTTTCAAGTTTTCCCTTTCGTATAGTTTTAAATTTCCGTTGTTTTTTTCTTCTTCATGTTAACTGGTGGTGGTATTAATGGACTATATGAATCTCCATCAAATACTTCAACCTCTACTGTTCTTGTTAAAACATCTGTATAACTATATGTTACATTTCTATTATTTTCCTCATATTTTACTACAAAAATATTTGGATATGCTTTTTCTATTGTAGCTTCTTTTTCAAAGGCTTTACTTCTACCTAAAGATCCTTTGACAATTATCTTTTGCCCCACTTTCTCTAAGATGTCAGTTTTTAGATTTGCTATGTCATTTTTACAAATCATGCTATCACCTACTCCCTTAAGATAGCTTGATTATAGCATTTTGAGGGGAAAATGTCAAAAAAAGTATATTGTTGTAAAAGCTTGGAAAGTCTTGATTTTAGGCGCTTTCATTGATTTTTGTTTTTAATATTACTTTTATGTTACAGTTATGTTACAATTATATTTCATTTGATAATTTTATACATTTTTCCGTTTGCTCCTATACCACTAACACCTTGTTTTCCATCTCTTAATTCATTTTCTATATCTTCAATCGTTATATATTTATATCTCTCTGTTACTGCTATTTTTTCGGCTACAATTAATGGATCTATAAAATCTATTAAAATCCTTCCTGGTGAAGATGCAAAATTAGCTCCTGCACAAATTAATGCTTCAAAATAGCTCTGACAAGCACCTGCAAATATGACTAATTTTTTGTTGGTTTCTTTATCATATTTTCTTGCTTCCTTAACCGTTTCTATAAAATATTTTGAATTACGATAATTGTATAGGTCATCATATCTTGAATTTTTCTTTATCATTCCATCATGTCCTGTTATGACTAATATGTCTGGCTGATATATTTTTAAAAGATTATATACTACTTTTGGTTGCTTATATTCTGGTATATTTTTTACAATCGCATTTAATCCTAATTTTTTATAATATCGATACGATTTTTCACTATATTTTTTATCTCCATCTAAATGCAAAATCTTTCCTGTTATTGTATATTTATTTCTATTTTCTTCTACTTTATCTAATTGACTAATTTTACCTTCTATTCTTTTTTGTATTGTATTTAAATCTTTTTGTATTCTTTCTTCACTTACTTTTTCTAAATCACTTAATTTGCTATCAGCTTCTACTCTTTCTATAATCCCAATTAGAATGGCAATCTGCCCTGCTTTTGTATCTATTATATTTTTTACACGAAATAAAATATCTTTATTATATGATTTTCTTCCTACTATATCA
Source organism: uncultured Clostridia bacterium (assembly GCA_944393375.1). GTDB lineage: Bacteria > Bacillota > Clostridia > TANB77 > CAG-508 > CAG-269. The sequence goes on from CALXZX010000039.1 coordinate 6,167, forward strand.
CCAATCTTTATCTTTTCCATATGAATACCACCTTAAAAGTTAAGCTATTATATTCTATGTCGATTTTTGTAAATTGGTGATTTTTTATATATTAAGAAACTAATTTTAATATCATACGTTTCTCAGATTTCATTTTACACTTTGTTTTGGTGTAAATGACTATATTTTAATTTGGTTGCCATCCCTCCTCTTATATGTCTTTCTGCCTTATTTTCATCTAAGACTTTTCTCACCTCATGTGCCAAACTTGGATTTATTTTTTTCAATCTTTCTGATACATCTTTATGTACCGTTGTTACTTTTCGTAACGGTAAAATTTATATCATCAAAATTCGTAATTACTGTAGGTTGACTTCCAATTTCATTTAATAATTTTAATCTTACTTCTACA
>CALXZX010000040.1 GCA_944393375.1 uncultured Clostridia bacterium
CTTATATGCCAAGCATTTATTCCTTTTTTCTCTGCTTCTCTTAAAATTGTAATGACATCATCTACAAATATTACTTCATCTAATGAAATGTTATTGTTTTTACAATATTCTAAAATTGTATCTGCTTTGGATTCATTTTCGTAAATTGGAAATACTCTTTTAGTAATACTTGGATAATATATGTCTAGCCATTTTTCCTTATCCTTCTTTTCTTTTTCATTTATACAATGACTCATGATAATATTTTCTTTAGCACCACATTCTTCTATTACTTTTTGCATATGTTTAGATGGTTTTCTTTCTAGAAATATTCCATCTTCTATTTCTTTTAAAGACATCCCACTATTTGTTCCTTCTGGATCTCCTACATGATTATTAAATCTATATGGTGCAAGTGTTCCATCTATATCCCAGAAAATATATTTATCTTTTGTATCTTCTTTAGTTAGTGTTGCTTTTATATTGAATTTCATATATTTGCTCCTTATAATTCTAATATTTTACCGTCTTCATATATAAATAGATTATCTAAGTTTAACTTTTTAGCTTCTTCTCTTGTTTTATCGTGCATATGTATTGGTATTATTTTAAGATTTGGATAAACTTTTAATAGTTCTATTATATTATCTATTCCTATATGTGAATCATTCCCCATCTCCAATGTCATATCACAAATCAAATAATCTACTTTACTTGCAATTTTTCTTACCCCTTCACAATAACTTGTATCTCCTGTTAATCCAATACTTACATTTTTATCTTTTATGATATATCCATTTGCAAATTTAATATCTTTATGCTCCATTGGTTCATTTGATATTTCTACATCACCACATATCTTTGTATAATTTACATCTTTAGCATCAATAAATTCTTTTTCTACTTCTCTTGCAGAACTAAAATATGATAATCTAATTAGTGTTTCTACTGTATTTCTTGTAATTTCATCCGTAACAATTTTTGTAGATAATTTATGTCCTGGTTTATAATAATCTTTCTTATACCATAATAAAAATGGTGCATCAAAACAATGGTCTGCATGAGTATGGGATATGATTAAAGTATCTATCTTTAATATGTCTATATTTTGTCGTATCATTGCTTTTAAATTTCCATTTGGCATATCAAATACTATATGGTCATTTATTAATATACTTGCATTATTAGAAATATCAGCTATTGTTCCTGTTCCTATTAATTGTATTTTCATAAATAAAACTCCTTTTTCTTTACTCTACCCTGCTATCCATATAAAGTAAACCTCTTAAATATGGTCTTTTAGGATTGTCTAAACTATCTAATTCTTCTAATACATTTTCTTTATCTATAAAATGTAGTTTTGCAAATTCTACTTCTTGATGATTTTCTCTTAGATATGTTTTATATTTTTCATAATATTTTTTCATTTCTTCTGATGTCATTTTTAAAAAGCCTTTTAATTTTGGAGAATAAGCATGTCTTCTTCCTTCTGGTAACTCCATATATTGCATCTTGCATCCTTGTATAATAGAACTATCAAATAGATTTAAATTTAATTCTTCTTGTAATTCTCTTGCTATGTTTCCAATTAAATCAATTGTTCCATCTTTTTTTATGTCGTTTTGATCTAAATTTCCTCCTGGAATTTGTAATCCTTTCGGATAAGAAGTGGTTTCATTCATTTCTCCAACAATATATTTTCTATCAAGTGTCTCTAACAATATTCCTCCATTTAAGTTATAACAAGCTAAATTATCTTCCAATCCTACTCGTTCATCATATAGATAATGTGCATAATTTGTTTTTTGAACAGTTAATCTTAATCTATCTTCTAATTCTTCAAATTTAGTAACACTCCATACTTCTCCATTAAATAGGTGAGGATTTTCTTCTACTTGTTTTTGCCAAAAGAGTTCTATTTTTTCTACTATGTCTTTTGGCAATTCTACATTCTTCTTGTCTCTAATAATTTCTAATTGTTTATGCAGTTCTATTTCCATTTTAGAACACTTCCTTATTCAAATTTTCTATAAATTTTGCTACACCATCTTCATTATTGGTATCTGTTACCTCATCAACCATTTTCTTTATATCCTCTGGAGCGTTTCCCATAGCTACAGAATGTCCTACAGCTTCAAACATGGTTATATCATTATAGCTATCTCCTATTGCCACACTATCTTTCAAATCTATCTTTAAATATTCACACAATTTTTTGATTGCATTCCCCTTACTCGTACCTTTACAAGTAATATCTAAGAAAAAAGGCTTTTCCTTTGGAAGTTTATCATTTACCAAACATTTTGATAAATTCACAATTTCTATATCTTTCATAACATCTATTTCTTCTTTAATATATTTTATATTTTCTAATTCCAAACTTGAAAAGACACATTGTGTAATTGGATTATTGATTACAAAATTTTCTATTGACTCTTCTAATGGAATATCTGTATCATCATCTGTTTGTTTTCTTACAATTCTTTTTCCATTAGAAATCATAATAAGTTGTACATCATATCTTTCAGCTATATACCATAATGCTATTACTTCTTCATCTTTTAAAGCATTCATGTATATTGTTTTCTTTTCTTCATAGTCATAAATCTCTCCACCATTACAACCAATCACATAACTGCTAGCTAAAGCCTTTTTACTCACCTCTTCTACATACTTTCTAGGTCTTCCTGAACAAATAACCACATATATTCCATTTTGCTTAGCTTTATAAATTGCTTCTTTTGTTTTTTCTGTTATTTCTTTTTCATCATTTCTTAATGTTCCATCTATATCAATAAAAATAATTTTATACATACTTTATACCTTTCCATTATTTAAATTTAATTCTAATTTTATTTTCTTTACTAGATAACAATTAAAGGCACTTCCATTTCTTCACATGACAAACCACAGTGTGTAGATTTCTTTTCTGGTTTTTCTTTGCTTATATAAGTCCCTAACTTAAAACTTGCACCTTTGATAGATAAAGAAATATAATTCCCAATAAAATCATCTACCTTTTTATGCTTATTTCCAAATCCCAACATGTGCTTTCCTAAAAACTCTTCTTTCGTGTATAATATAAATTCTTCCCCAAATCTTTCATTAAATACTTTTTCAAATTCGGTTTTCTTTTCTTCTTTAACCCAAAAAGCGGTACATCTAGATTCTATACTAGGTGGAAGTATCAAATAATCTTGAATATCTTCCATTTGCAAAATATCATATGCTTTTTCGATATCTTTATGCCCATGGTCTGCAGAAATAAGTAGTAGTGTATTGGTATCTAATAATTTATAATACAGATTTTCTATTTTCTTTTCTGCATCTAAAACAAATTCTTTTACCTCTTCTGATTGACAACCAAATTGATGTAATAAACCATCTGGATTATCATTATAGGCTAAGATAAAGTTTTTATCTGGATTTTTACATATTGCTTCTATAGAATCACATAAAATCTCTATTGTGTCTGCATTAATATTTCGTTTGCTTCTAGATACACAATGAGAAGGATTAATATCATAAGCTTTAACATCTGTTGATGCCTTTTCTATTTGCTCATATATAGATACATAGTTAATTAAATCATGTACATTTATTTTAGCATCTTTATAAATTTCTCCTGTATAAGAGTCACGATTTGGCAAAACATCAATCGCACGACCATATTCTTTAAAATATTGAGACCATCCTATCCAACCGTGTTTCAATAGGTGGTTTTCCTGAATAATAGGTAGTCATTGCCGCAGTAGTTGTAGAGGGATAGACAGAAGTTATTTTTCTTTCTTGATGCTTTTTAAAAAATCCATTCGGAGAAATCGTATTTAATATATTTTCCCCCATTCCGTCTAAAATAATTAATACAATATTTTTGTATTTCTTTTCTAATTTTTGATCTAATATATCAATTCCATTATATTTTGTTTCAACATGATAATAGTGTAATATAGAATTGATTAGATTTAAAATACTATTTTCATAATCTGGTAAAACTATTTTATTTTCTTCCATAAAAATCACCTTACTTATTCTTATTTCACAAAAATTCTATCATAACACTTATTATATTACAACAAAAAAAGTACAATAAAATTATATTATTGTACTTCTTACTTATAAAATTTCTTTATATTCTCTCTCTTCAAATTGCTTTAAATACTCAATATATTCTTCTAAACACATATCATGTTCTTTCATATATGTTGCATTGTCAACTCCGACATATCGATAATGCCATGGTTCATAGTTTATCATTGTAATATCTTTTTTATCCGTTGGATATCTTAAAGTAAATCCATATTTATATGAATTATCTATTAACCATCTTTGTACCTCTGTCTGTTCTTGTTTCTCATCTAATATTTGATAATCTCTAGATACAATATCAACTGCCAATCCTGTTTCATGTTCTCCTGTTCCTGGAATTGCTACCCAATAAGATGCAAATTCTTTTGCTTCTTCAGAACTACATCCACATCTTTCATATTCTCTAACTTTGTTATTATATAACTTTTGTTGTTTGGTATTTGTTCGATAACTTGAACAAATAAGAGGTGACAATCCTTCTTTTCTAGCATCAGCTAACATTTGTTTTAAAGGTTCTGCAATTCTTTTATCTACTTGATGTCCCACTTCTACCTCTTCTAATTCTACTATATATCCTTCTGGAATTTTATGATTTTTATTTACTAATAATAATTCCCAATCAGATGTGCTGCTATCAATATCTTTTTCTTTTTTATTTTCCTCTTCTTTTACATTATCTTCTTCCCTATTTGTTGTATTATATAATTCTTCTACATTTATACTTGTTTCTAATGAGGCTTGTACTTCTTTTTTATATGTAACATATTTATATACAATGGTAAGAATTAATACAACTAATATCATCAATATAATACAAATATTCGTATGTATAATATTTCTTATTCCATTCCCTTTTATTTCTCTCATATATTTTTCCTTTTCTTTTATTTGTCTATTATGTATATTTTTCTTAGTTATATTTTAACATGAAGTTATATCTATTCACAACGACAGTATTTTCCATTTTTATCTATTTGTATATTACCATTTTTTTAGAAAAGGTTACCATATTATATTAAACTATATATTATTATTAAATATAAAATTAAAAAAATATTGCGAACCTTTGTTTACTTATTTGCTTAATTATGTTATACTATAAAAACGAGGTGATTATCTATGAATAATGAAATTCACAATAACATTAATTCCACTGAAATTTTGTTAAATAGCATTAATAATACCGATACTATTGATTTTTCAAAATGGACTAAAGAAAAAGCAAATTTAAGATATAATGGTCAATTACCTAAATTTCCAATATATAATAATTTTATTTATTGGTGTAATCTTGGAATAAATATTGGAAGTGAGCAAAACAAACTAAGACCTGTTTTGATATTAAAAACCTCTAAAAATTCTCCTATATGTGCAATACTTCCATTAACAACTAAAAGATTAAATGATCATTTTTGGTTTCACATTGATTTAGAAGAAATTGATTCTACTATTTTAATTGAGCAATTAAAAGTGGTTAGCAAGTTAAGGGTTACAAATCCTTATAGAAAGAAGGGACAATTAGTTTCCATTTCACCAAACGACTGGAATAAAATAAATTTACAGCTTGAAAATTTGTATAGATTAAGACCATTGAAAAATATATGTTAGTGTAAAATTAATGTAGGCAAAATATAAAAAAATGCCTACATAATTTTTATCTAAAAAATATTGAAAAAAC
>CALXZX010000041.1 GCA_944393375.1 uncultured Clostridia bacterium
ATATATTTTAACTCATTTTTTAAAAAAAGAAAAGACTGTTGAACAAAATATTTTTATATACTTTGTCAACACTCTGAGAAAAATCCAGTTTTAAAACTGGATTTTTTTATCATATTTAATTTGAATTCCATCTTAACATTCGAATATCATTGTATTTACGAACAACTTCCTTATATTTATTGTATTCCTCTTCCCATAATTCATCTGGTACTTTATCAAATGCTTTAAATATTTTCTCTGCTTCTGATAAATAAATAACTTGTTCTTGTGGTGTCATTCTTTCATATTGTTTTGCAAACATATATAGTTTATCTAACATCTGGTTTGCTTCAATAAATCCCCAAAAGTCCTTTACTTTCATTCCAAACATTTTGATTTGCATAACTGCATATCCAATAAGAGCAAATATTACAAGTATTAGTATATATATTATTGTAATAAGTACTGTCATCTTTATTATCACCTCTTAAATTGCTTTGGTACTTAATTATTATATCATATATAAATTGTTTTTGTAAATACTTTCTTCTTGATTCCTTCCATACTCCCATTTTTGTTGATATTCAAGGAAAAATGTGCTATAATAAATATAGTGGCCACCATGTGTGAGCCGCAAAAATAATTAAGAAAGGTGCCAGCATGGTAGTGCTGGCGAAAGGGGTAACAAAAATGAGCAATGAGATCAAGTTCGGGATTCGGAGAAGCGTATTAGAGGACAAAACAGACCGTGACTTTCTCAAGGAGTATCTTGCAACAAGAGATATGTCCTTGACGGTCATCACAAGAATAATCGACCATTGTATGGTCGAAATACATTCTTGTGTTCCCTCAACGTACAAGCCGCTGGACTTCACAAAACTTCCGAGGCAGAAAACTTCGAAGGAATGGCAAAAAGCCATCACCTTCTTAATACAAATCGAAAAAGGTAGTGATGTCCTTTGGTTTGATTCGGAAACCAGAGCAATCTGGTATATCGAATCAACCTATACAGATTCCGAGTCTGAAAAATGACATCGGCCCTAAAGAAACCGGGACACCCTCACAGTATGTGAGAGTGCCCCGGTTTTCCTTTTCTATTTCTTTGCTGCTTTTACTAATCCGACAAACAATGGTGCTGGTCTATTAGGTCTTGATTTTAATTCAGGATGGAATTGTCCTGCAATAAAATATGGATGTTCTGGTATTTCTACCATTTCAACTAATAAGCCATCTGGAGAAGTTCCAGATACTTTTAATCCTGCTTTTTCTAGTCTTTCTTTATAATCATTATTATATTCAAATCTATGTCTATGTCTTTCAGAAATTTCAGTTGCTCCATAAAGTTTTTCTGCTAATGTTCCTTCTTTTATAATACATGGATAAGCTCCTAATCTCATTGTTCCACCTTTTTTATGAACATTTTTTTGTTCTTCCATAATATGAATAACTTGATTTTTTGTTTCTTTATTAAATTCTTCAGAATCTGCATCTTTAATTTCTAAAACATCTCTTGCAAATTCTACAACAGCCATTTGCATACCTAAACAAATTCCTAAGAATGGAACATTATTTTCTCTTACATATTTTACAGTTTCTATCATTCCATCAATACCTCTGTCACCAAATCCACCTGGAATAACAATACCATCCATTTCTTTTAATTGTTCTTTCACATTTTCTCTGGTAATTTTTTCAGAATCAATTAGAGTTACTTTCACCTTTACATTATTTTCAAATCCTGCATGGTATAAGCTTTCAATAACAGAAATGTATGAATCTTCTAATTTTACATATTTTCCAACCAAGCCAATGTTAACAACTTTATTTTCATCTATTTTTCTAATATTTTCAATCATTTCTTCCCATTTTGTATTATCTGGGATATATTTTTCTAAATGTAAATGATTACATACCTCTCTTGCTAATCCTTCTTCTTCTAACATTAAAGGTACTGCATAAAGACAATCTGCTGTCTTATTTTGAATTACACTTGATTTTCTTACATTACAAAATAGAGATAATTTTTCTCTTATCGTATCTGGAATATCTTGTTCTGTTCTACAAACTAAAATATCTGGTTTTATTCCTAAACTTTGTAATTCTTTTACAGAATGTTGTGTTGGTTTTGATTTAATTTCATTAGAACCAAATATATATGGTAATAAAGTTACATGAATATAGACAACATCTTCCTTATTTTTTTCTAATCCAACTTGTCTTATAGCTTCTATAATAGAAAGTCCCTCAATATCTCCTACTGTTCCTCCAACTTCTGTAATGACAATATCCGTGTCTGTATTTTCAAACCCATAAATCTTTTCTTTAATTTCATTTGTAATATGTGGAATAACTTGTACGGTTTTTCCTAAATAGTCTCCTTTTCTTTCTTTTTCTATAACACTTTGATAGATTTTTCCCATAGTGATACTTGAATTATGTGTCAAATTTTCATCAATAAATCTCTCATAATGACCTAAGTCTAAATCTGTTTCTGCACCATCATCTGTTACAAAAACTTCTCCATGCTCATATGGATTCATTGTTCCTGGGTCTACATTGATATATGGGTCAAACTTTTGAATGGTTACTTTGTAGCCTCTATTCTTTAATAATCTACCTAATGATGCTGCTGTAATTCCTTTTCCTAATCCTGATACAACACCACCTGTTACAAAAATATACTTTGTATTCATTTCATACCCCTTTCCAAAAAAATAACTGAATTTTAATTTATCGGAATTTACTTTTTTAAAATTAAAAAAAGATTAAAAAAATCTTCCCCTCAAAATCGGTTTTTTTTTAATCTATTACTATTTTAGCACGTATTTATATAAAATACAAGCTATTTTTCAATTTTTCTTTGTAATATAAGAAAATTGACTTTTCTTATATTACAAAGTCGCTTCACTCCATGATTGTACACAATTTTACTTACGTAAAATTGGCACTTGAACAAAGACAGGGCATATTCACATATTATTAAATTTCCAAAAAAAGATTATGCCCTTTTTGTTCCTATTAATGCTTTTATCTTGATTCCTTGCTCTGAAAACATCTTTTCATGCTCTGTTTCTATATTTTTTTCAAATATAGGTTCTGCATGTAAGTCATAAGTTTTCTTTACAACTTCAAATCCTGATTCTTCCATGTATAATAAGCTAGAATGAAATAAATCATCATCATCTGTTTTAAAATAAATTTCTCCATTTTCTTTTAGAAATTCTCTATATTTTTCTAATTGTCTTGTATGTGTTAATCTCTTTTTTCTATGTTTTCCTTTTGGCCAAGGATTACAAAAATTAATATAAATTCTTTCAATTTCATCTTGTTCTTCTAAGATTAATAAAATTCTTTCTATATCAAATCTTGTTAAAACAATATTTTTGGGTTCTATATTCTTTTCTTTATATTTTGCTTCTACATTTCGTTTTGCTAATCCTAACATGGCATCTACTAAATCAATCGCTATATAGTTAATATCTAAATTTTCTGATGCTAGTTCTGATATAAATTGCCCTTTTCCACATCCTAATTCTAAATGGATTGGATGATTATTCCCAAAATATTTTTTCCATTTTCCTTTCATTTCTTCTGGATTATCTATATAAAAAGGACTTGCCTCTAGTTCTGGTCTTGCCCATTTTTTATATCTGATTCTCATTGTTTACTACCCCTCAACCTAATTTATATGCATTTTATTTTACTATAAATTGGAGGAAAAAGCAAGAAAAAGAGCAAATCTTGCTCTTTATTTTCGATAACGTAAATAGTATTCTCCTGTCTCTGCTATAAGATCACTTGGATGTACCCTACCTGTACTTTCATAAATCTTATAACTTTCTCCATTTTCTTTATCATAGCCTACACCAATTCCATCAACATACATTTTCATTGTATTATATGAAGAAAAAATCCATTCTTGCCATGTCATTCCTTCTTCATATTCTATTGTAAAAGCTGTTTCATCTGTACTACTATAGTATTTTATTTCTAATGTTTTGGTTGCCACTGCACTTTCCTTTTTATTTTGCCATAGGTTTTCACTTGCTCCATTATCATCATAATATCTTAATATATATGAATCTTCTGTTTCTTCAAATATATACACATCTTTTTTATCTGTTGCATTTCCTTTTCCTATTGATAAACTTGATCCTACTAATTTTTCAACATTAATGACTCCATCATCCTCTATATATCCTTTGCCTTTTAAGAAATCTTTGAATGTTCCAGTTTCTTCTCCTAATGCCAACACATGATTTTCTATTCCTTTAATTTTCACGTTTTGTGTGCTTGCTATTTTTGTTGTATCTCCTGTTCTGTCTATTTCTAATTCCATTATATATTCTGAATATGCTAATGAAATTGCCTCTCTTACGCTTGCATGTGCATCTTCTGTTTTTGCTCTACTTGCATTTGTTAATATTCCATTATCTCCCATTAGAGTTGCTATAGATACTCCTGCTAAGATTAATAAGACAATAATCGTGATAACTAATGCAATTAAAGTAATACCGTTTATGTTTTTTAATTTTTCTTTCATTTGTTTTTTCTCCCTTCTTTTCTTATGCTTTTATTTTCTTAGAGTCTAGTACTCTAAGAA
>CALXZX010000042.1 GCA_944393375.1 uncultured Clostridia bacterium
TGATTCTTACAGATTAAAAGATATATTAAATAAAATGGAAAACTTTGACAATTCTATATAATAAAAAGTTATCTAAACTGGTAAATTTTATTTTCCCTTTTTTGGTAATTTTGGTATTGACTTTTATACTTATGTAATGTGATATTAAAATTGGAGCAGGTAGTGGGAATCGAACCCACGTCATCAGCTTGGAAGGCTGAGGTTCTACCATTGAACTACACCTGCATTACTCTTGACATTTATAAATTATACTGGTTTTTCTTCATTTTGTCAATACTTTCTTTAAATATTTTTCTAATTATTCATAAAATTGCATTTAACCTTTTACTTGGCGAATTATTCATAAAAAGATAAAAAATAAAGTATATACATCTCTACTATATACTTTATTTCTTTTTACATATCTTTTCCAAAGCATTCTGGATTTCCTCCAACAAAATCAATCTTCCCTTCATCATAAATAACAGCTTGATTATCTTTTACTGCATAAACAGGAAATGGATTATCTCTTAAAACCTCTTCTAAAAATTCTTTATTCCATTTTTTATGATCTTCTCTCATATAGTGTGGAACAATATTAAAATCTACAAATCCTAATGTTTTATCTTTTATTTTTTCTTTTTCTACTTGATACCTTTCTTCCCAATATTTAACACTTTCTATTTGTTTTCCTAATACAGTTGCACCTGCTGATGTTCCCATAATGACTTTATCTTTACTACATTCTTTTAAAATTTCGTCAAATCCTGTTTCTTTGAATAGATTTGGTAAAATAAATTGCTTTCCACCAACAATATATATCATGTCTGTATTGAGTAATCTTTTTCTAACTTCTTCTTTTGTATATGCTCTTAAATTCACAAAGTCAATCGTTCCACCTATATATTTTTCTATATTTCCTAATTCTTGTATTAACCATCTTTTATCTTTATTCCCCGGAATTACAATATATGCTTCATTAATGATAGAAATATTTATATTACTTAATGATTTTCCTACCAATTTGGACACTTTTTCTGCAATTTCATCCGTTGTAAACCCTTGCGAAGCCAATACGAATTTCATCACAAATCCTCCTTTAAATTATATTTATTTATCATTTCTTTTGTTGCAAATCCATTATGCTTATTTACTCTTTCTAAGAATACAATCCCATCTAGATGGTCACATTCATGTTGAATATCTCTTGCTGTAAATCCATGAACTTGTCTTGTTATTTCCTCTCCCTGTTCATTATAGTAGGTAACTTCTATGTCATGATATCTTTCCACTTTTCCTCTAATGGATGGTACACTTAGGCATCCTTCATACTCTACATAAGTTTCCTCTGATACATTTCTCCAAACTGGATTTATCATAACTGTTGTTGGAATATCTTCACAATCTTGATAGGTACACTTATCTTTTTCCACTTGTATAACAACAATTCTTTTATTCACACCTATTTGTGAGGCTGCTATTCCAAATCCACCTGTAAAATTCAAAGTTTCTTTCATATCTTCTATGATTTCTATGATAGATTTATCTATATGCTGTATATCTACTTCTTCGCATTTCGTTATTAAAATAGGATCTCCTACTTCCCTTACTTTTAATACTTTTCCCATAGTATTCACCTCATATAATAAATTTAAAGTTAATCTTATATCTGTTTGATTTCTTTTTAAATTATTTTTTACTTGAATGTTTTATAATTCTATAAAAAATTCTATATATTCATTATCATTTTTAACATAAATCTTTCCTTGATGCAACTCTATAATTTGTTTGGTTATGGCAAGTCCTAATCCTGCTCCACCCGTACTACTAGTTCTTGCATCATCTCCTCTATAAAATTTTTCAAATAGTTTATCCAATTTATATTGTGGAATCTTATCTCCTTTATTCCTGAATACAATGGATATTTTTCCTTCTTTTTCTTCTAATTGTATTTCTATCGTAGTATTTTCATAACTATAATTAATAGCATTTTTTAATAAATTATCAAAGGCCCTTGCTAGTTTATCTCCATCTCCCACATACATCACTTTATCAACAGATTCTAGATGGCATTTTAAGTTTCTTTTTTCAAGCATAGGATAACATTCATCAATAACTTGTTTTAGTAGATATACTAAATTCATTTCTTGTTTATTTATCGGCATTTTTTGTAAATTATATCTTGTAATATCAAAAAATTGATTGGTTAAATCTTCTACTCTTAAAGCTTTATCTAATGCAATTTTAATATACTTTTCTTGCAATTCTTTCGATATTTGTTTTTCATCTTTTAGTAATGTTAAATATCCAATAATGGAAGTTAATGGTGTTTTTAAATCATGTGCCATATATACAATTAAATCATTTTTCTTTTGTTCTGCTTCTCTTTCATTCTTTTTAGTTAATATGTAATCATATTTGATTTCATTGATTTTATCTGAAAATTGATTCATTTCACTCGGTAATTTAATGGTTTCGTTATCTTCTTTTAATATCAAATCTAATGCATTATATACTTCTTGCGTGCCATTTACATATTTTGATATAAATCGATAGATAACAACAACCATAACAATGCCAATGTATATGTATGTGACTATATTTCTGTTATTCACAATCCAATAATATAGCTCATAATTTAAACTCTCTACCATAACGGATATTCCACTTTCAAAAAATAAGGCAACTATGAAATATATAATCATAGAAATGATATATGCAACAATCATATTCGCTACTAAAGATATACTTAATCTAATTTTTCTTTTTGTTAAATCATTCATTTTCAATTTTATATCCCACTCCCCATACTGTTTTTATAAATTTTGGATGTTTGGTATCTTCATTTAGTTTTTCTCTGATTCTTCTAATATGCACCATAACTGTATTATTACTATCTAAATATTTTTCTTTCCATACCTTTTCAAATAATTCTTCTGAAGGAATCACTTTTCCTCTATTTTCTGCTAAGTATAACAATATTTCAAATTCCATTGGTGTTAAATCTATTTCTTTTTCATATAGTGAACATTTATGTTTATCTTTATCTATCACTAATCCATTAATTTCAATTACATTATTTGATGTATTTTTTCCATTGTATAATGTATATCTTCTTAATGCTGATTTTACTCTTGCCACCAACTCTAACGGATTGAAGGGTTTGGTAATATAGTCATCTGCTCCCAACGTTAATCCTTTTATCTTATCATTATCTTCTATTTTAGCAGTTAGCATAATGACAGGAAATTTAAATCCTTTTTCACGAATATATCTACAGATTTCAAATCCATCTTTTCCCTCAATCATCACATCTAAGATAGCAACATCTATTTTTTGGGTGTCTATACAATTGATTGCTTCTTCTGATTTATAAAATTTATATATATGATAATTTTCATTTTGCAGATACAATTCTACTAAATCTGCAATTTCTTTTTCATCATCTAATACTAAAATATTCATTTCTTTCCCCTTTCTTTACTGCATTATACCATATATTTTCTTTATTTTTATTCGTTTTTTAGAAATGTAAGAAAAAGTTAAGAATTTGTTAATCCTTTCTTAAAGTTCTTTTTGTATTTATTTTATAAAATCTATATGAAACAAAGAATAAAAATTTTTATATGGAAAGAGGGATATAAAATGAAAAAAGGAATGCATAAAAAACTAAATAAGAAAAGATTATTCTTGTCTTTATTCTTATTATGTGTCATTTTTTATTTATATATAAATTCTCAAGATATTTCTGTTGAAAGTACGAATTTTATTTCTTCTTTAAAAAATGATTCTGAATATGATGTTATCAAACAAGATACCAATCGTCATTATGCTGGAATCGGTCAAGAAAAAGTAAAACATAAAGATGGCTATTTTACCACTTTTACAACAGAAAAAAATCATCAAAAAACCTATTTGGAATATAAGCAAAATGGTGATTCCTCTTGGAGTAACAATACTTATTGGGGAGATACTATGGCTCAAAATGGATGTAGTATAACCGTTATGTCTATTATTTTAAGTGGTTACAACAAAAATTACACTCCTGAAGATTTACGACAAAAATATTATCCTGTTATGGATTATGAACAATTTCCAAGTGAATTAGCTTCTACCTTTGGGATTCAAAATTCTGGTTTTTACTATGATTCTGGCCATTTATCTAATACAGCTATTGAAGAACATTTACTTACCAATAGACCGATTATTGTTTGTGTTTGGAACCAGCCTCATAATAATCGATGGACAACTGCTTCACATTATATGGCTCTCCTTGCTACTGATGGAAATGGAATGGTTTATGTTTCTAATCCTAACGGATTAGAAAATGATAGTAAAAGCTCTGGTTGGTATGATATAAATGAGATTACTCCTTATCTTGCAAAGGCAATTTATATTGAGGTATAGGTTTACAATAGATATGTCACACCCAAAGTGAAAAAATAAAAGTAGGAAATACCAAAAATATGATAAAATATT
>CALXZX010000043.1 GCA_944393375.1 uncultured Clostridia bacterium
ATATATTTTAACTCATTTTTTAAAAAAAGAAAAGACTGTTGAACAAAATATTTTTATATACTTTGTCAACAGTCTGAGAAAAAAAGACATGTTAACATGTCTTTTTTTCTATTTATACTATTTTTCCCCCACCTAAAACAATACCATCTTCATCATAAAATACAACAGACTGTCCTTGAGTAATCGCTCTTTGTGGTTCTTGAAATACCACTTTTATGGTTTTATTTTCTTTTATCACTTTTGCTTTTGCTTCTTTTGCTCTATATCGAATTTTTGCAAAACATTCTAATCCTTCTTCTAATCGATTTTCAACATCTACAATCCAATTAACATTCATTGCTTCTAATTGGTTAGTATATAATTCTGTTTCTGTACCAACAATCACTTGATTATTTTTCATATCTAATTTTACAACATACAATGGCTCTTTATAGGAAATTCCTAAACCTTTTCTTTGTCCTATTGTATAATTGATTAAGCCATTATGGGTTCCTAAAATTTCTCCTGTTGTTAAAACAATCTTTCCTTTTTTTGGTTGTTTTTGCATGTTCTCCTTTAAAAATCTTTGATAATCATCATCTTTAATAAAACAGATTTCTTGGCTATCTTTTTTACTGGCAATTTCTAATCCATATTCTTCTGCTAACGCTCTTGTATCTTCTTTACTTGCATTATCTTGCAATGGAAATAAAATATACTTTACTTTTTCTCTTGGAATGGTGTATAAAAAATATGTCTGGTCCTTTTTTTCTTCATTGGATTTTCTTAAGACATATTGTTTATATTTTTCTGAATATTCTTTTTTCGCATAATGACCTGTTGCAATATATTGACATCCTAGCTCTTTTGCCTTGTCATAAAAAGTACCAAATTTCAAATATTGGTTACATTCCACACAAGGATTTGGTGTTCTTGCATTTTCATACTCAGAAATAAAGCTATTAATCACATGACATCTAAATTCTTTTCTACAATCAAAAACATGATGCTCTATACCTAGTTTTTCACATACTTTTTTGGCATCTTTTATGGCTTCCTCATTGGGTTCATCTAACAAATTCATTGTACAACCAATGACTTCATATCCTGCTTTTTTTAAAAGAATAGCTGACACAGAACTGTCTACACCACCACTCATTCCTAACAATACTTTTTCTTTCATTAAAATTCCTCATTCCAGTTTTATCTATATTTTATTACTTTTTATCATTAGTTTATAATTTTAGTCTATTTTGTATTTTTCTTTCACTTCTTCTAATGCTTTTGATAATTGGTCCGGACAAGATGTTCCCTTTGTACCACAAGGGATACCTTTTAATCTTCTGATAGCTTCATTGATATTCATTCCTTCTATTAATCTAGATACTCCTACTGTATTTCCAGCACATCCTCCAACAATCGTTAATTTTTTAATAATATTTCCATCTAATTCAATAATCATTTCTCTTGAACAAACTCCATTTGGTCTATATCTATATTCCATGATGATTCCTCCTGTTTTTTTTATTTTTCATCTAAATCTAATTTAATGTGTACATCTTTTAATTGTTGTTCTGTAACAACAGATGGTGCTCTCATCAATAGATCTCTTGCTTTTTTATTCTTTGGAAATGCAATAACCTCTCTTATATTTTGAGAATCTGCAATTAGCATAATCATTCTATCAATTCCAGGTGCAGCACCTGCATGTGGAGGTGTTCCATATTGGAATGCGTTATATAAGGCACCAAATCTATTTTTTACATCTTCTTCGCTATATCCTGCAATTTCAAATGCTTTTACCATGATTTCTGGATCATGATTTCTAACAGCTCCTGATGCCATTTCATATCCATTACATACTAAATCATATTGATATGCTAATATATCTAATGGATCTTTATTCTCTAAAGCTTCTAATCCACCTTGTGGCATTGAAAATGGATTATGGCTAAAATCAATCGTTCCTTCATCAGATAATTCATACATTGGAAAATCCACAATAAAGCAGAATTTATATACACCTTTTTCAATTAAATCTAATCGTTTTCCTAACTCTATTCTGACTAATCCTGCAATTTTTTGTGCTTTTTCAAATTCATCTGCAATAAAGAAAATACTTGCATTCTTTTCTAGTCCAAAGTCTTTTTCTAATTTTTCTTTGATTTCGTCTGTGATAAATTTTGCAATACCACCTTGTACATTTCCTTCATTATCTAATTTTGTCCAAGCTAATCCTTTTGCTCCTACTTCTTCTGTTGTTGCAAATTCACCCATTTTATCAAAGAATTTTCTTCCTTGCTCTGCTCCATTTGGTACAATAATCGCTTTTATGGTTTTATCTTTAAATGCATTAAAATCAGAACCTTTAAATACTTCTGTTACATCTTGAATAATTAGTGGATTTCTTAAATCTGGCTTATCAATTCCGTATTTTTCCATTGCTTCTTTATATGGAATTCTAACAAATGGTCCTTTATCCACTTTCCAATCTGTAAATTTTTCAAATGTATATGGTACCACTTCTTCGATAACTTTAAACACATCTTCTTGTGTTGCAAAACTCATTTCAAAATCTAATTGATAAAATTCTCCTGGTGCCCTATCTGCTCTTGGGTCTTCATCTCTAAAACATGGTGCGATTTGATAATATTTATTAAATCCACTAACCATTAACAATTGTTTAAATTGTTGTGGCGCTTGTGGAAGTGCATAAAACTCCCCTGGATTTAATCTACTTGGTACTAAATAGTCTCTTGCACCTTCTGGTGAAGAATTTGCTAAGATTGGTGTTTGAATTTCTGTGAATCCTAATTCGTCCATTTTATCTCTTATGGTTTTTAATATTTTTGAACGTAATAAGATATTATTATGCAATTTTTCATTTCTCAAATCTAAAAATCTATATTCTAATCGTAAATCTTCTCTAACTTCTTGATCTGTATTAATTTCAAAAGGAAGTACATTTTTACATTTTCCTAATACTTCTATCTTTTGAGCCACAACCTCAATATTTCCTGTTTTCATATGAGGATTTTTGCTTGCTCTTTCCACAACTTCTCCCTCTATGTGGATACAACTTTCTGTGTGTAATTCTTTTACAAATTTCTTTAATTCTTCATCATTTACAACAATTTGTGTGATTCCAAATTCATCTCTTAAATCTATAAAAGTCATTCCACCTAAATCTCTTATTTTTTGAATCCATCCTGCCAATTCAACATGTTCTTTTACATTTTTGATATTTAATTCTCCACAAGTTTTTGTTCTATACATTTTTATTCCCCCTGTTTGTTTTATCTTACCTATATTACCATAATTTTCGCTATTTTTCAATGGTTATCTGTCAGAAAGTAACAGCTATTTTTAAATATTTTATTTATCTTAATCGAGTAGAGAATAAATAATTATTTTATTTATTCCCTCTCACACCACCGTACGTACCGTTCAGTATACGGCGGT
>CALXZX010000044.1 GCA_944393375.1 uncultured Clostridia bacterium
TGGATTGAAGATGAAGATAGATTATGTATGCAATTTATTGCAGATATTGTAAAATCAATGAATATAAAAGGATATATTACAATTGATGATTTATATAAGCTTTCTGAAAATGAGGTGATACAATTAATAAAAAATTGTGAGGATGCCTACATAAGAAATGCATTTGATTGTTTTCAAAATGCTACGAGAGATTCTGTATATAAAAGTGATTTACCTGAAAACACAGAAAATTATTGTACAAGTGTAAAAGGAAAGAAAAGATATATGAATCCTTTGGTTAGATTTAATAATAAGACTTGTAGAATTAAAGAGGTTTCTTGTAAAGCAAATCAGGATATTGAAAACTTTTTAAGTATGAAATTGCACACTTATATAGGATTTCATTTTAAGTTTAAACCATATAATTAAATAGAAATGGGAAAGAAATAAAAAAGTTCTTTTAAAGTGAACAGTGGTTATAAAACAAAAATTTTAATCATGGTCACTTTAAAAGAATTTTTTATAAAACAGCACTTAAAATTAAAATACCAATATTATCATTATAAATTTCATCAAACTGTGAAATAGGGAGAGGATTTTCTCCAATACCTGCTTCAATGGTATATCCAGGACGATTATAATTTTGAATAAACCAATCCTTGTATCCTGCAAAACTAGAATTATATGGTGTTTCAGCAAGTCTATAGCCACTGGATTCAGCTAAGCTTTGACCAATTTCTAGACTATTTGGTGGATTGAAGTTTTGAAATTGCCAATAAATCTCTTGACCTTGTGTATGATAAGCAAGCACTAATTTAAAATCATGCATTAAAGTAAAATTATAAATTGTTAAAGCTTCTGGCTCTGTCAAAGGACCGAATCCCACAAAGTCACGAGGAGCAGGTTGATTAAATCCTTGTGCATATTTAATTTCTCTTGCTTGTTCCCAGCCAGCAGGAAATTGCAGATTTAAGTCTACACCATTGATATTGGCTTTCCAACCAGAAGGAAAAGGAATATCAGAAAAACGATTGCTAATAGCAACTGCATTTTGATAAGCAGTAGAATTTTGATTTATATTGCCATTGACTAAATCAACACCATCAGGATTTACCATAGGCATGATATAAATAGAAGTACTGTTAAAAAGTTGCCTTATAGGATATCCATAAAGAGAACTGTCAGAAACATAAGCATCACAATAATTTTCTATAAATTTCATTAATAAAACAGAAGTAATCCATTCATTAGCATGAATAGAACCAGAATAGAATACTTTATTAGGTCCTTTTCCTAATTTTACAACATAGATAGGCTTACCTAATACACTATTTCCAACTACTTGAATATTTAAAAAGGGATATGTATGATTTAATAAAATTAAATTTTGTCTTAATATAGAGGAATTATATAAGACATTTGTAGGAACAATATTCATTTTCATCACCTAAAAATATCATATGAAATTTTCTGAAATTTGTTAAAAAATATGATGATATATATAATATGTAAAATGATAAAATAAATATTGGATGAGTAACAAATTGGTTTCTTTCTAATATCTTATATAGGAGGAGATAAATTATGAATGAAATGAATCCAATTTTGTATACAATACGACCAGGAGATACATTATACAATTTAGCAATGCAATATGGAACTACTGTACAAAATATAATAGACACCAATGTGGCATTAAATCCATACAATTTAAGAGTTGGTCAACAAATTTATATTTACCCAAATGATGCACAAATTCCAAGTTATTGGGTAAGTATGAATCAAGTTCAGTTATTAAAACAAATGAATTTGGTTTGGGAGCAACACATCATGTGGACGCGAATGCTTTTAATTAGTATTGCAGAAAATTTAAAAGATTTAGAAGCGACACAAGCTCGTTTATTACGAAATCCTAAAGATATAGCAGATGTTTTTAGAAGATTTTATGGAAATGCAGTAGCTAATAGAATTCAGCAATTACTAACAGAACATCTGACAATTGGTAAGGATCTAATTGTGGCATTAAAAAATAAAAATCAGGAAGAAGCCACAAGATTAAATACAAAATGGTATCAAAATGCAGACGAAATGGCAGAAGCATTTAGTAGTATAAATCCATTTTATCCAAGAGAAGAAATTCGAAATATGCTATATGAACATTTACGTTTGACAACAAATCAGATAAACAATAGATTGCAAGGAAAGTATGTAGAAGATATTAATAGTTATGATATGGTGCAAAAAGAAATTTTGAAAATGTCACAGTTTTTTGTTAATGGTATTGTAAGACAATTTCCCAATTTATTTTAGAAATATAATATATCGATAAAGTCTTGTAGTGTAAAACTACAAGACTTTGTGTTTTATACTATAAAGAAAAAGCTATTAATTTGTGAAAATTAATATATAAAGCAAAATGAGTTTTTTTTAAATAAATACAAAAAACTATTGACATTATTCTGAAAATAGAATAATATAAAAATGTGATATATATTATTCTGAATACAGAACAATGCAAAAGGAGAGGAAAATGGGATATTTAACGGCAAAACAATTTTCTGAAATATGGGGAATAACAGAAAGAAGAATTATTAAATTATGCAAGGAAAATAGAATTCATGGGGCCATCAAAAATGGAATGGTATGGGAGATTCCAGAAGATACATTAAAACCTTCAGATAGAAGAAGTAATATTTATAAATATATCCACGTAC
Organism: uncultured Clostridia bacterium; assembly: GCA_944393375.1. GTDB lineage: Bacteria > Bacillota > Clostridia > TANB77 > CAG-508 > CAG-269. The sequence continues at coordinate 2,694 of CALXZX010000044.1, forward strand.
CCAAAAAAATTATGATTGTCAATAGCAACAAGGATTGGAATACATATTTAAAAGAATGTCTAGAAAAAGAGGGATATATTGTAGAATATGGAGAAATTGAAAAAATACAAGATAATCTAGAAAATGTATCCCAATATTATGAAGGGCTTATCTATTTTGCAAAACATCATATGGATAAACTAGAGGAAAATTTTATTGTTCATTTCGCAGAAAAATTACATGCAGAGTCAAGTATGGTAATTGTTGATGACAAGGATTCAAAAAGAAATCCAATCGAAAAGAATTTAGCAGAAAATTTTAGGAAAGAAATTGGATTGCGAATCAATACACTTCTCTTAGATATACCAAGGAATAAACATTGTATTATAAACGAGCATGAAATCATAGAAGATATTGTTGAGTTATTACTCAGATTTAAAAATACAACAGGTATGGCTATCGAAACAGATGGTGGGAAAATTGAATTTAGAAAAAATGGAAGAACAGAGAATTTAGAAATCGGAAAATTTTATAAAGCGTTAAATCATTGTTTTACAAGATTAAACAAAGAATCTTATTTATGGTGTGCCTCAACCATGCTAGAAGATGAATGGACAGAAGAACCACAAGAAATGAAGTTTAGACAAATTAACTTAGAAGTAGCCAATAGAGGAGTCAATGTAGAAAGAATTTTTATCTTTAGTAAAGATAAAATAAAAGAGTTTAAACAAAATAAAACATTAAAAATTTATATGCAAAGTAATATCAAAACATTATTTGTGGATTATGATGAAATAAAAGAAAAGGAACCCAAATTAATAGAAATTGTTGGTGCAGGTTGGGATGGTATTGATAAAAAAATTTTAATTGCAGATTTGCCAGAAGGTATGAAAGAAAGAGGATATATTTCTAGAAATTCCAAAGAAGTCACGGAAGCATATACTTGTTTTCAAAAATTAAAAACATATTCTAAAAATTTAAAGGAGGTTTTAAAATGAATTTAGTGTATAAGAAGATTGAAGAAAAGGATAAAGATCAATTATTTAAATTGATAGAAACAGTATTAGGAGGATTAGAAGACAAAGAATATTTTATTCCTTATGAACAATGGGAATATGACAGTATGTTTGATGAAAAAAATTATGCCCCATTATATGGAGCTTATGATGGAGATAAACTTGCTGGAATGGCACAATTATATGTTTCACAAGAGATGCTTGCAGACTTTAAAAAAGAATTTGGACTTGAAGAATATCAAGTATGTGAATTAGGAGGAAACTTAGTTTTACCAGAATATAGAGGAAATGGTATTACTACAAAACTTCAAACAATAGAATTGAATTTAGCAAAAGAATTAGGTTTTGATTATATTATCTCAATGGCACATCCTAATAATATAGGAAGTTGTAAAACACTTGAAAGAGTTGGGTTAAAATTTGTAAAAGAAACGAGACTATCTAATGGATTTTTAAGAAAGTTGTACATGTTAAAACTAAAATAAATATATACCAAAAAGGAGAATGAATATGAAATTTGTAAAAAAGGAAGAAGCACAAAAAATCATAAATAGTGACACAAGTTATTTATTAGAATATTCTAAGAAATTAGATGATAAAGATATGGATTTTTGTATTAATACGATACAAGGAAGATATCCTGAAAAAGGATATTGCTCGAACTTAAAATGTAAAGAAATTGCTTATATCCTAGAAGGAAAAGGAACAATACATAAAAGAGATGAACAAATAGATTTTAAACAAGGAGATGTGATTTTAATTGACAAACAAGAAGTCTATTTCTGGGAAGGAAACTGTCAGATTATGATGGTTTGTAGTCCTGCTTGGTATAAGGAACAATGTCAATTATTAGATTAAAATTAGTAATATGAAGTTATAGATTAGTTTTTATCTATAACTTTTTTTGTTAGATGTATATAAAATTGTATAAAATATTGAAAGAAAGATAAAATAACGATAAAATAATGATAATATTTTTGGAGGGGGGTGAATTGATATGATTAATATAAGACCAGTATCAGATTTAAGAAATAAATATCCTGAAATTGAGGAATTAGTTTTTAAAGAAGATGAAGCAGTATATTTAACAAAAAATGGATATGGATCAATGGTTGTGATGAGTTTAGAAAAATATTCTAAATTAATTAGTGATAGAGAATATGATGATTATATTGAAAATGCATTAGATGAAGCTGATAAAGAAGCTGAAGATCCAAATACAAAATACTATACACATGAGGAAATGAAAAAAATGGCTAGGAGGATATTAGATGGCGAGTAAAAAATATACAATAAAATATACAGCTACTTTTATTAGTCAATTCAATAATATTTTAAAATATTTTAAAATATTTTATGAGTAAATTAAATAATAAAATTGCAGCAGAAAATTTTTATATGGAAGTAATTTCAGAGATTGAAAAAAGAAGTCAAAATCCTGAGAGTTATGAAAAATATATATCACAAAGAAAAAGAAAATATGATTACTATAGAATTTATGTGAAAAATTATACAGTTTTTATACAGTAAAAGATGATGTTATGGAAATAAGAAGAATTTTATATTCAAGAAGAAATTTTGATGATTTTATTTGAAAGAGGAAAATGAAGATATGAAAAATAAGAATGCTTTAAAAAGAGTTGAAGAATTGAAAAAAGAAACATATCCTTATGAAATGGAGCAAATGGGAACGAAATTGATAATAGAAGAAAATGTGTATCCAACAAGCGAAATTGCTGAATATGTTATAAAATCAATGAATATATTAGAAAAAGAAAATGTAACAAATAAAAAAATACTAGATTATGGTACAGGATGTGGATTTTTAGCAATTCAAGCAGCTAAAAGAGGAGCAAAAGTGATTGCATTAGATAAAAATCCTTATGCAATACAATGTGCTAGAAAGAATGCTGAAAGCAATCATGTCAAGGTAGAATTTAGATTAAGTGATTGTTTAAGTGGTATTGATAATGAAAAGTTTGATATTATATTGGCAGGGATGCCTTGGGATAATGATATGCCTGATAATTATATTGAAATGGCTTTATTTGATAAAAATGGAGAAATGAAAAAAACATTATTTAAGAATGCAAATAAATTGTTAAATAGAAAAGGATATATTTTGATGACATATGCAAAATTTATGATGGATTTTCAACCAATTGAAGATTTAATAGAATCAAATATAGAATATGAAATTGTAAGTAGACCAATCATTAATCATGATGAACACTATATCATTAAGCTTTGGAATAAGGAAGTTTGAAAGAATGTGTTTACAAAACTTATTGAAAAAATTGTCTAAATATTGTATAATAAAAAAGCATGTGCAAGTACATGGGGGTGTACTTGGTTTCGACATAATACTAGAAGGATAGATAGCAAGTAGTGGATTCTCGTTGGCCACTTAAAAAAACGGGAAACTAAATATAAACGCAGAAAATAATAATGAGTATGCTTTAGCTGCCTAAGGTGGCTACGCTTTCCTAAATGTCCCTACGCATTTAGATAAAGTGTCATATTAGTAGGAAACAAAGCTACCTTTGCTTTGGAGGTAGTGGGTATTTTAAAAGCTATATCTAGTTTAAACCTGTTTATTGGTGTAAGTTAGATGAATATAAAAAATAAACTAAACTTGTAGAAGTCTATTTGGAAGGTATTATGGACAGGAGTTCGACTCTCCTCACCTCCACCAATTAGGGCATAAAATTAACCATTTTGTGTCTTTTTTTATTGCAAATTTATATGTGATTAAGAATGAATTGATTTATAATATGAATAAGTATTACTTTACAAATAAGATTATAATTGAAGAAATTGCAAGAGTGATAGAATATAAAATGGTTTGGTTGTTTAATAATGAATTTAATGCTATAATCATACTGAAAAAATAGTAAGTTACAAAGGGGATTTATAAATGAAGAAAAAAATGATAATAATAATAATTCTTATTTTAATATTTTTTATTATTGGAATAATTATAGGAAATCATCTGCTAAAAGAAGATGATTTTGTTACAAATACGATAACAAATACGATAAATGATAGTTCAAGTAATGATAATTTATTAGAATATTTTTCAACGAATATAAGTAATGGGACAGAGATAGGAGATAATGAATGTATATATGGTATGGTAACATCTATAAATGATAATATTATTCAAATTAGTGATATATATCGTTTGCGTGGTGGAACAGGTTTTCAATGTGAAGAATATACGAGTGCTTTTATTAATATTCAAGATATATCATCGTTTATTGATTATGAAACTTTGGAAGAAGTTAATAACAATTATGATATTATAGGAAATGTTATAATTTGTCATGGAAAGCTAGTTCAAAATAATAATATTAATTTTATGATGGCTAATAAAGGTGAAATTAGTGTATTAGATGATATGTTTTTTTATAATGCATTAAATGAAATTATTAATAATAAAAAAGAAATATCAAATGTAGAAATAGTTGGAATAGATGAAGATCAAAAAGATATTGAAGGTGGAGGAATATACTGTAAATATCTGATTGAAGACAATGAAAATGGGTATACATTTCCTTGTATTTTCTGTGTAAGAGTAACAGATGATACAATAATTAAAAATATGAAAAACGAAAAATATGAAATAGGAAAGAAAATCAATATTACTTTTGATAATACTATTGAATCCATAGAAGTAGAACATCCAATTGCAAAAACAATTAAGTATGTAGATAATTGATAGATTATAAAGTATTAAGAGATATGAATGAAAATCATATCTCTTTAATCTTAATCAAATATTTATTTTAAATGAATTTACTTCTTAGGTACATATTCAATAATATCAGAAATTTGACAATCTAAAACATCACAAAATATTTTTAGATATTCCTCATTTAATAAAGTAACATTACCAGAGCAATACTTACAGATAGTATCATATCTGATTCCAGTTATTTTACTTAAATTCACCAAAAAATAACATAAATTACTTGTAAAAAACCACATATTGGTGTAAAATACTCATGTATTGCAAATAGCTAGGAGGAAGAAAAAAACATGAGATTTGTAACAGATGAAAAATCAAAAGAAGAATATAAAAAATTTTTAGAAGGACATGAAAGATGTAACTTTCAACAATCATTAGAATGGGCAGAAGTCAAAAAGCCAAACTGGAAACCAGAGGTCATATTGGCTGAAGATGAAAATAAAAACATTATTGGTTCTTTATGTGTATGGGTAAGAAAAATGCCTATATTTGGAAACATGATGTATTCATCAAGAGGACCTGTTTGTGATATACATGATGAAAATGTCATGAAACAATTAACAGATGGTGCCAAGGAATTAGCTAAAAAATATAATGCATTTGTATTAAGAACTGAACCAGATATTGTAAGTGATGATCAAGAATTTAGAAAAGTCGTTACAGATTTAGGATATAAAATTAAAGATGATGCCAAAGATTTTAAGGATGAAATACAACCAAGATATGTATTTCGTTTAGATATAAAAGGTAAAACAGAAGAAGAAATTATGGCAGGTTTTCATCAAAAATGGAGATATAATATTCGATTAGCAGGAAGAAAAGGTGTAACCGTAAAAGACGGAACAAAAGAAGATTTAAAAGATTTCCACAGAATTATGGTGGAAACTGGGGAAAGAGATGGTTTTATCATTAGACCATTAGAGTATTTTGAAAAAATGTATGATTGCCTAGGGCCAGAACATATGAAAGTTTTAATGGCATATTATGATGGAGAACCAATATCAGGTGTTATTCCAATTTTCTATGGTAACAAAACATGGTATTTATATGGTGCAAGTAGTAATAAACATAGAAATCTAATGCCAAACTATTTATTACAATGGGAAATGATAAAAATGGCAATTGCAAGACATGATGATATCTATGATTTTAGAGGAGTATCAGGAGTTGTAGATGAAAGTCATCCACAATATGGATTATATAGATTTAAAAAAGGATTTGGTGCTACATTTACAGAATTTATAGGAGAAGTATATTATCCTTTTAAACCATTAAAATACAAATTGTATAAATTTTCAGAAAAAGCTTTTAGAACATTAAGACAATTAAAGAGAAAAAGTTTAAATCAAAAATAATGGAAAACTTTAGGTGAACATTGGGGACAGGCCAAATCGTTCAATTTTTGAACGATTTGGCACGTCCCTAACGTTCAAGGAAAGGAAAAAAATGAAAGCTTTAGTTATAGAAAAAAATGATTTAGTGCATAATATAGAACAAATAAAAAAACATGCTCAAACAAATGGACCAGATGATAATGGTAGAAAAGTAAAGATTATTGCTGTTGTGAAAGGAAATGCATATGGATTAGGATTAGTAGAATTTACAAAGTTATTGATAGATAATGGTATTTCGTTTTTTGCAGTATCTACAATGGAAGAAGCTTTGCAATTAAGAAAAGCAGGTATCAAAGAAGATATTTTGATGTTATCTGCAACAGCAATAAAAGAAGATGTAAAAAAATTAGTAGATAATAATATTATCATTACGATAGGTTCAAAAGAAGATATACAAGTAGCAGAAGATGTGGCTAAAGAGGAAAATAGAAAAATTAGAGCACATTTAAAAATTGATACAGGTTTTGGAAGATATGGTTTTATCTATTCTGATAGAGATTCTATGGTAGAGGCATTAAAAGGTATAAAAAATATAGAAATAGAAGGAACATTTTCACATTTTTCTGTTAGCTTTTTTGATGACAAATATACAAAATTACAGTTTGATAGATTTATGAATGTGATTGAAGTATTAAAGATGAATGATATAAAAACAGGAATGCTACACATTTGTAATTCATCAGCATTTATTAAATTTCCAAATATGCATTTAAATGCTGTAAGAGTTGGGTCAGCTTTTTTAGGAAGAATTGCTTTTAGAAATAATTTAGGATTAAGAAGAATTGCACATTTAGAAGCAGAGGTTTCAGAGATAAAAGAATTACCAAAAGGATTTAATATTGGATATTCTAATACATATACAACCAATAAAAATACAAAGATAGCTTTAATACCTGTAGGATATATGGATGGAATTAATATAGAAACAGGAAAAGATATGTTTCGATGGATAGATAAGCTAAGATATATTGTAAGAGATATCAAAGATTTCTTTAAAAAACAAAATATGTATGTAAAAATTGATGATAATAAGTGTAAAGTGTTAGGAAGAATTGGGACATACCATATTGTTTGTGATATAACAGACAAGAATGTAAAAGTAGGAGAAAAGGCAATATTGGATATCAATCCGAAGTATGTAGATTCTAATATTAGAAGGGAGTACAGATAATGGCTTCAGAAAATAAAAGAAATAATGTAGAAGAAAAGAAAGAAGAAAATAAAGAATTAAAAGGAATGGGATTTTTTAAAAAAGTAAAATATTCTATTTTTAATATAGAAAAATATCCTGAAATGGCAACAGAAGGAATAGGAAAAGCACTATCATATATAGCAAAATTGGTAGTGGCTTTAGCAATGGTCTTAAGTATATGGACATTATATCAAACTTATCAAATGATAAATGAAGGAACAAACTATCTTGAAAATCAATTCCCTGATTTTTCATATAGTGATGGAACATTAACGGTTAATTCAGAAGAAGCAATTGTTATTGAAAATGAACAGTTTGGAAAGATAATTGTGGATACAAAAACAGATTCGGAAGAAACCATTAATCAATATTTGAATCAAATTAATGAATATGGAACAGGTGCATTAGTTCTAAAAAACAGAGTCGTATTAAAAAATATTACTATGATTGGAGAAGTGTCTTATAATTATCAAGAATCTCTAAACAGTATGAATTTAACAGAATTTAATAAACAAGATGTTGTAAACTATGTACAAAACGGACAAATCAATAGTTTATATTTTAGTGTATTTATTAGCTTATTTATTTATAGTTTTGCAATGTATTTTATAAATACCCTATGGTATGCAATCATTATTGGTATTGTTGGATATTTCACTATGTGGATATTGAAGATGAAAATGAGATATATAGCTGTATTTAATATGGCTGTTTATGCATTAACACTTTCAACAATATTAAATATTATTTATTTGATTGTCAATATATTCTTCAACTTTACAATTGAATATTTTAGTATTATGTATGTAACAGTAGCAACCATTTATTTATTAGCAGCTATATTTATTTTAAAAACTGACTTAATGAAGAAACAAGCAGAAGTCATGAAGATAGTCGAAGCACAACAGATTGTCAAAAAAGAATTAGAAGAACAAGAAAAGAAAGAACAAGAAGAAAAAGAAGAAAGAAAGAAAAAGGATAAAGAAGAATCAAAAGATAAAAAAGAAGAAAAGAAAGAGAGCAAGGGTAATGTAAAACATGACGAACCAGAAGGTTCTAATGCATAAAGGGGAAAGAAAGGAAGAAAGATGAATAAAGATAAGAATAAAAATAATGAAAAAGCAAAAAGCAAAAAATTACTTTTATCACTCATTGGATTAATTATCTTACTTGTTATAATGATTGTAGGAATTGTTATCTATAATCAAAATAATAAAGAAGAAGACGAAGATACATTAGCATATACAGATTTAATCAAAGAAATTTCTTATGGAAATGTTGAAAAAGTAGAATTGACAACAGGAAGTAGAACTGCCCAAATAACCATTAGAAATGAAGAAGAAGAAAAAACGGCAATTATTCCAGATACGGAAGCATTTATTACATTGATACAAACAAAAGTGGCAGAAGGAAATGAAATAGAATTAATTCAAAAACCACAAAGTTTTCTTGCACAATTACCAAGTACATTATTTTCAATCCTTCCAACAATTATTATGGTAGCTTTATTTATCATGATATTTAAAATGCAAGGAATTGGAGAAAAAGGAAAAGTATATGATGAAACAGAAAGAAAGACAAAAGTAAGATTTGATGATGTTGCAGGACTAGAAGAAGAAAAAGGAGAATTAATCGAAATTGTTGATTTCTTAAAAAGACCAGAAAAATATACAAAAATGGGAGCAAGAGTTCCAAAAGGTGTCCTTTTATATGGTAAACCAGGAACAGGAAAAACATTAATTGCAAAAGCAATTGCAGGTGAAGCAGATGTACCATTTATTTCTATGAGTGGTTCAGAATTTATTGAGATGTTTGCAGGATTAGGTGCTTCTCGTGTTAGAAAATTATTTGAAAAAGCTAGAAAATTAGCACCATGTATTGTATTTATAGATGAGATTGATGCTATTGGTTCAAGAAGAAGCTCAAATAATGGTGCAGAATCAGAAAACAATCAAACATTAAATCAATTGCTAGTAGAGATGGACGGATTTGGTTCTGAAGAAACAATCATTGTATTAGCTGCAACCAATAGACCAGAAATGTTAGATAAAGCATTATTAAGACCAGGAAGATTTGATAGGCAAATTACCATACCAACACCAGATTTAAAAGGTAGATTAGAAATTTTAAAAATTCATAGTAAAGATAAAAAATTATCAGATAATGTAAATCTAGAAAGTATTGCAGAAGATACAGCAGGATTTACAGGTGCAGAGCTTGAAAATATATTAAATGAAGCAGCAATTGTGGCAACAAAAAGTAAACATGAAGAAATTGAAAATGATGATATAGAAGAAGCAGTTAAAAAAGTAACAGTTGGTCTAGAAAAGAGAGAAAGAGTGATATCAGATAAAGATAAAAGATTAACAGCTTACCATGAAGCTGGACATGCTGTTGTTAGTAGATATTTACCAACACAAACCAATGTAAAAGAAGTATCTATTATCCCTAGAGGCGTTGCTGGTGGATATACCATGTATAAATCCAATGAAGATAAATACTATATTTCAAAAACAGAAATGCAAGAAAAATTAATTGCTCTTTTAGGTGGTAGAGCAGCTGAAAGATTAGTATTAGATGATATTTCTACTGGAGCAAGTAATGATATTGAAGTAGCAACACAGATTGCAAGAGATATGGTAACCAAATATGGTATGAGTGATAAACTAGGACCAATTGATTTCCAAGGTAAAGAACCATATGAAATGCAAATGTTTGGCGAAAACATTGGAGATAAAATTGGAGAAGAAGTAAAGACATTAATTGATACAGCATATAATAATGCCATTACTTTATTAAAAGAACATAGAGATAAATTAGATAAAATTGCTGAAACATTATTACAAAAAGAAAAGATTAATGAACAAGAATTTAATCAAATCTTTGAACAAGAATAATGTATTTAAGATTTGACTACAATGAAAATAATGAATAAAAACTCTCCTTAGCATTTTGCTTAAGGAGAACTTTTATTATTGTCAAAGACAACAAGATTCTAGGGTACCTGACTGCAATCTTTGATTGTTATGTCAGGCTAGCTTCTTATTTTCCTAATTCACAAATCGCTTTTGCATATACTTTACATGCAAATAGCAAATTATCAATAGAAATAAATTCATCTGTTTGATGACACATATCTTTTTGACCAGGAAGATTGGCTCCAAAAGAAACACAATTATCAAAAGCTCTAGCATATGTGGCACCACCAATTGCAATTGGTTCTAAATAAGAATTTGCTTCTTCATTATAAATATCACAAAGTGTCTTAACCAAATAATTATCTTTTGGAATATATAGTGCAGGTTTAGAACCTACTTTTTTATATGTGATATTTTTATAATCAGATAAACAATCTAAAAATCTTTTTTCGATATCTTCAATAGAAGTATGAATTGGGATTCTTAAATTTAATCCTATTTTTAAAATGTTGTTTTCAAGAATGATTTTTCCAACATTTAAAGTTAATGTGCCAGATTCATCTTTATAATTCATACCTAAGCTTTTACCATCATATTCTGTGTGAATATATTTTGTAAAGAAATCAAATAATTCTATAGAACAATGATAGGTTTTAAATATTTCATCTAAAACAATAACTAATCTAGAAATGGCATTCACACCTAAATCAGGATGAGCAGCATGAGCACCAACACCATGTGAAGTTAATTTCACTTCTTCATCATTTAATTTGTAGATATCCATGTCAAAATCATAATTATCTAAGATATTTTTAATATCTTTAATAAAATGTTCCATCATAATTGAAGAATCAATTTTTAAGATAGTACTACAAATTTTAGGAACAACATTAATGGCATTATGGTTACAATCCATTTCTTGGATTGTAATTGGCGAATTTTGAGTAGAATAATCCATTGAAAAATATGGTGTTAAAATCGATTTTTCAGCATAAATACAAGGAAAATCAGCGTCTGGACTAAATCCAATAGTAGGAGATTCTTCATGTGCTTTATAATAATGAATACATTTCCAATCATTTTCTTCATTTAAGCCTAAAATTAGTCGAACACGTTTATTCACTTTGCAATTATCCAATACATATTTCATGGCATACAAAGAAGCAATGACTGGTCCTTTATCATCAATAGCACCTCTACCATAAATTTTGTTATCAAATATAGTTGCAGAAAAAGGTGGGTAAGTCCAATTATCACCACTAGGAACAACATCTAAATGTCCAATAATGCCTAGCATTTCTTCACCTTCTCCAAACTCGATATAGCCACAATAACCATCTATATTTTTTGTTCTAAAACCTAACTTGTTTCCTAAGTCTAACATATATTCTAATGCTTTATTGGCATTTTCTCCAAAAGGCATTAGAGGATTTTTAGATTCTGCGTATACACTTGGAATTTGAATTAATTCTTGAAGTTTTTGAATCATTTCTTCCTTGGTATTTTTTATATAATCATCTAACATAATAAACTCCTTTCGTATTAAATAGAGCTTTTCCTATTTAATAAAACAATTTAAATATCTTATTAATACTTATTATTTACCATTGTTTTTCAGAACTGTCAATGAAGAAAAGAAAAAAAGAAATTTTGTAGTAAAAAATACATATATATGATATGATACAAAATGTATAAGGAGGTAGAGAGATATGAATGAAGATAAATTTAACCATCTGGCTGATATTTATGAAAAATATAGGCCATCTTATCCAGAAGACTATATAAAAGATGTTATTACTAAATGTCATTTAGATTCAGAAAGTTTAGTAGCTGATATAGGGGCTGGAACAGGAATTTTAAGTAGACAATTATTACATAATCATTTAAAGGTAATAGGTGTAGAACCAAATTCTGATATGAGAAAAATACTAAAAAAACTAGAGACAAACGAAAATTTTAGAGCAATTGATGGAACAGCAGAACATACTCATTTAGAAAATAATAGTGTAGACTTGATTGTAGTAGCACAAGCTTTTCACTGGTTTGATAAAGAAAAATTCAAAAAGGAATGCAAACGAATCTTAAAACCAAATGGTAAAGTGTGGATTTTATGGAATCAATTAGATGAAAACAAAGAAATTGTAAAAGAGCAAAAGAAAATAGATGATAAATACACGAATCGATTTCAAGAGGTGAATGGTATATTAAGTGCTACTAAAAAAGAAGATAAAATACAAGGCTTTTTTAAAGATAATATATATGAAGCAAAAGTTGTAGATAATCCACTAGAAAATGATAAAGAAAGGTTTATCGGGTCAAATCTTTCAAAATCTTATTCATTGAAAAAAAATGATGTGAATTATGATAAATATATAGAAGCGTTTAGAAAGGTGTTTGATAAATATAGTGAAAATGGAAAAGTTATGATTCCGAATAAAACATATGGATATTTAGGAAAAATAGAATAGAAATCAAAAGATAATTATATAAAAAAGCTAGAAAAATCATTCATATCATGATATATTATAAACAGATAAAAAAGAGAGAGGTGTGTGTAATGAAAATAGGTGATGTAAAAGAATTGGAGAACATGGCAAAAGAAGTAAGAAAAGGAATTATGGAAGAAGTATATAATGCACAATCTGGCCATCCGGGTGGTTCATTATCAGTAGCAGATATTTTAACAGTATTATATTTCAATGAATTACATATTGATGAAAAAAATCCAAAATGGGAAGATAGAGATAGAATGGTGTTATCAAAAGGGCATTGCTCACCAGCTTTATATAGCTGTTTAGCAAATAGAGGATTTTTTTCAGTAGAAGATTTAAAAACTTTTAGAAAATTGGATAGTTATTTACAAGGACATCCAGATATGAACAAAATACCAGGTGTTGATATGACAACAGGTTCATTAGGACAAGGATTATCAGCTGCAGTTGGAATGGCTATTGCAGGAAAAATGGATAAGAAAGATTATAGAGTATATTGTGTATTAGGAGATGGAGAAATTGAAGAAGGACAAATTTGGGAAGCAGCCATGTCAGCTAAAAAATATGCATTAGATAATCTTTGTGTTGTTGTAGATAATAATAATTTACAAATTGATGGAACAGTTGAAGAAGTTATGAGTCCATATCCAATTGATGAGAAGTTTAAAAGTTTTGGATTTGAAATTATAAAAATTGATGGACATAATATGCAAGAAATCTTAGATGCTTTTGATGTAGCAAAACATGTAAAAGGAAAACCAGTGTGCATCATTGCCAAAACAATAAAAGGAAAAGGTGTATCTTTTATGGAAAATCAAGTTGGATGGCACGGAAAAGCACCTAATGAGGAGCAATATAGAATGGCAATGGACGAGTTAGTTTAAAAAATAATCAGCATCTTGCGTCGTTAAACTTCATATTAAATTTAATCAATGTGCAAAAGCACATCTCATAAATTTAATATTTGTTTGCCTAGCAATATACTAATTCTTTTTTTAAACTAAGAATAAAGTAAAAAAGATTAGGAGATATAAATGGAATTAGTAGGAGAAGTAGGAGACATTATTTATTACAATGAAACCAATAGTTATATGATAGCAGAATTTAATACAGAAGATGAACAGACCACAATTGTGGGATATTTACCATTTATAGCAAGTGGAGATAATATAAAAGTTATTGGAAATTTTGTAGAACATAAAAAGTATGGGAGACAATTTAAAGTAGAAACATTTGAAAAGTTAATGCCTCAAACAGTTGGGGCATTAGAAAAATATTTAGCAAATGGAAATATAAAAGGCGTAGGAGAAGCTCTAGCTAAAAGAATTGTTAGGCAATTTGGAGAAGATACCATACAAGTTTTTAAAACAGAACCACAACGTTTGGCAGAAGTAAAAGGAATTTCACAATCAAAAGCGATTGAAATTGCAGAAAGCTTTTTGGAAAATTGGGAGGTTTGGCAAATCGTTGGATTCTTAGAAAGATTTGGAATTGGTGCAGAATTTGCTAAAAAAGTATATGAGTTATTAGGAATCAATGCTATTGAACAAATTGAAAAAGATCCATACATGTTAATTGATATTGCCAGAGGTGTAGATTTTAAGCAAATAGATAAAATGGCATTAGATTTAGGTATCAGTTATGATAATGATAAAAGAATTAGAAGTGGAATCAAATATGCTTTGATTCGAGCAACATATAATGGACATTCTTGTGTGATAAAGGAAAATTTAATTCAATTTGTAATTTCCCTATTAGATGTGATGACGGAAAATATAGAGGATGGTCTAATAGAATTAAAAGCAAATGATGAAATTGTCATAGAGGAAAGAAATGATGGAACAGGAACATGGATTTATTTATCGAACTTCTATTATACAGAGCAAGAAATTGCGATTCGAATTAAACGATTACAACAAGCTTCTAATGTAAAGAAAATTAAAAATATAGGAACATATTTAAAAAAATTAGAAGCTAATTCTAATATAGAATTATCAGAAAAGCAAAAAGAAGCGATAGAACTTGTGAATGAAAATAATGTTACCATTATTACTGGTGGACCAGGTACAGGAAAAACAACTATTATTAAAAGTATTATTGATATATATGAGCAAAAAGGGAATAAGGTGGTATTGTGTGCACCAACAGGACGAGCTGCTAAAAAAATGACAGAAACAACAGGAAAAGAGGCTTCTACTTTACATAGATTATTAGAGATTGGAAAAATAGATGAAAATAACTTTTACCAAACTAGCACAGAATATGAAGGGGCACCAATTGATGCAGATTTAATTATCGTAGATGAGTTATCAATGGTGGATATGTTTGTTATGAGCTATTTATTAAAATGTATCTATAAAGGAACGAAATTAATCCTAGTAGGAGACTGTGATCAATTATCTTCAGTAGGTCCAGGAAGTGTATTAAAAGATTTAATCGCATCTGAAAAAGTGGTAACCGTTCATTTAGATAAAATTTTTAGACAAGCTGCAAAATCAAAGATAATTTTAAATGCTCATAGGGTCAACAATGGAGAACCTTTTTTAACAAAAGAAGATGAAGATTATACAGAGGAAACAATGGAAGACTTTTTCTATATTAATGAATCTTCACAAGAAAAAATAGTAGAAGAAGTATTATCCTTATGTACAGGAAGATTAAAAAATTATGGGGATTATGACTTTTTCCAAAGTATACAAGTATTAACACCTACTAAAAAAGGAATGCTTGGAACAAGAGAATTAAATAAAGCTCTGCAGGAAAGACTAAATCCCAATGTATATGATTTACCTGAGAAAGCAAATATGGGAGCAATCTATCGTACAGGAGATAGAATTATGCAAGTCAAAAACAATTATGACATGGATTGGGAAAAAGAAATAAATGGAAATATAGAAGTAGGAAAAGGTGTATTTAATGGAGAAATTGGAACCATAACAGAAGTAAGTGAAAAAAATAAGATTATCGAAATCAAGTTTGATGATGAAAAAACAGCTTATTATGATTATACAGAGTTAGAACAAATAGAACATAGTTATGCCATTACCATACATAAAGCGCAACGGAAGTGAATTTGATGTGGTCATTATGGTGATTCCACCATCAGCACCAGTCCTATTAACTAGAAATTTGTTATATACAGGAATTACAAGAGCAAAAAAACTATTAATTGTTATTGGAAGTGAAAAGATTGTAAAATTTATGATACAAAATATAGATAGCAAAAAAAGAAATACAGGATTAGAATATAAATTAAAGAATTTATAAGTATGTGAGGTGAAGAATACAATTTTAAATACTATCATAGACATCATGTTTCCACAAGTGTGTAGTGTTTGTGGGAAATTAAATACAGAAGGGCTTTGTATAAAATGTAGGAATATGCTAGAAAAATTAGCAATATTCCAAATTACAAAAGAGAATTTGCAAAAAAGCTATTTTCAAGAATTAATTTCAATATTTCCATATGAAGGAATGGCAAGACAATTACTATTATCATACAAATTTAATGAAAAGTCATATATGTATGTGTGTTTTGTGAATTTTATTCTAAAAAATAAAAAAATCTTTGAAAAAATACAAAGTTATGATACAATAATTCCAGTTCCTATTAGTAAGAAAAGAATGAAGGAACGAGGATATAATCAAAGTTTATTAATTGCAAAAAAATTAAGTAGAGAACTAAACATATCCTTGCAATCAAATTGTTTATTCAAAACAAGAAATATTATAGAACAAAGTAAATTAAATAAAGAACAACGAAAAGACAATATTCGAAATGTATATGAATTAAAAAATGGAGAAATACTAAATAATAAGCGAATTTTATTAATTGATGATATCTATACAACTGGAAGTACAGTGAATGAATGTGCAAAAATATTACAACAAGCAAAACCTGAAAAAATAGATGTATTGGTAGTAGCAAAAGATTAGGAACAAAGGAGGAAAAAATGGAAGATTTAGTTGAAAGCATTTTAGATTATATAAGGTCAGATTATACAGATTATGCCATTATGATAAATGGTGAATGGGGTTCACGGAAAGACACACTTTTGGAATCATAAAATTAGAAAAAAAATAGAATCTATGCAATTAAATGGAAGAAGATATACCACCATTTATATGTCTTTATATGGAATTTCTAATCTAGAAGATATTAGTAAAAAAATCTTTATTGAAACGACACAATTAATGGATAAAAATTTAAGAAAATATATGGATGCCAATGAACAAACGACTATACCAGAATATGCAAAAACAGGAATTGATATGGCAAACTTTTTTGGTGTTACACAAAGTGGAGATAAAGTAGATTATGCAGAATTTTTCTCAACAGATGATAAAGTACTTTGTTTTGATGACTTAGAGAGAGCAAATGTAGATGTTATTGATATTTTAGGATATATTAATAATTTTGTTGAACATGACCATATCAAAACCATTATTATTTGTAATGAAAAAGAATTGTCAACAAAATTAAAAAGTTCTAACTTAGAAATGAAAACATTTATTGCAACTTATTTGTTAGATAAACAAGATGAATTAAAAAATAGCGATAAACCAATTGTTGAAAAAATACAACAGAAAATAGAAAATGTATTTGATAAAGCAAATGATTATGAAAGAATAAAAGAAAAACTAATTGGTGAGACCTTTGAATATGCACCAAAATTTGACTATATTATTAATGGTATATTAATGCGCTATGAAAACAATGCAGATCTAATACGTTTCTTAAGAGAAAATACGAGATTAATTATTTCAACATTTGAAAGAAGTGGAACTAGAAACTTAAGAATTTTAAAACATGCATTAAACGACTTTAAAAAAATCTATGAAATGGTCAACAAATCTTATCCAAATACCAGTCATAGAATCATGCAAACCATGTTAATTTTTACAATTGCTATTTCATTTGAAATTAAGGCAGGAAAGGTAACGAAAGATAAATTTATTAATATTAAAGATAATGAAGAATACAAATCTATATTGGTATCTTCTAGAATTTTAATGGATAACAGACAATTTTATATTAAAGAATTTGATAGTAACTATTATTATAACTTTAAATCAGAATATCGATTCTTTAAATTTATAGAATATTATGTAAGAACTAGAATTTTTGATATGAAAATATTTAAAGAAAATATGGAAACTATCAGAAATACAATTGATACAGAAAATTTACCAGCATATAAAAGATTACTTACAGAAGAATATTGGAAAATTTCTGATGATGAGTTTGATAAAGTTATAGTAGATATTCTTGAAGATGTAAAACAAGGAAATCTAAGATTAATTGATAATGTAAAAATATATGCATATTTTAGCTATTTTTCTAAGAAAAATCTAATTGATTATGATTTAAAAACAATAAAAAATGTATTTTTTAATGGTATGAATTTAGCATCATTAAAATCAGAATATTGTACAAATGTAGATGAAGAATTAGGAAAAATAGCAATTGATGAAGTAGCAGAAGATATGGATGATATTTTAAAACATTTCCATACATTAAATGAACAACTACATGATAAAATGCTTAAAGAAAAGGCAGAAGAAATCTTTAAATGTATTCCTATGAAAATGGAATTATTCTATGAAAAATTTGATAGGGAATGTATGAATATTCCAATATTCAAATATTATGACCCATATCAAATGTTCCAAAGAATTTCTTGTGCAAGCAATGAAGATATTGTTTTGATAAAAGAAAAATTAGTAAATAGAGCTGATAAATATGCAAAACAAATTGAACCAGAAATTAAAAATATGAAACAATTAAAACAAATTATAGATGATTATTTAAGTGGAAAAGACCCTTCAATAAAAATTGTTATGCTAAAAGAATTTTCAAAAGATTTAGGATATATCATTGATAAATATAAACCAACATTGTTTCCTAAAAAAGAAGAAAAAATAGAAGTAAAAGATTAGATGAGTAAAAGATTAGTTCAAAAAGAACTAATCTTTTTTTTGACAAAATATGAATAAAAAAGAAACAATAAGAAATAATAACAATATAACAAAAATAAAAAACAAAAGGGAGGAAAATTATGAAAGCAACAGGTGTCGTAAGAAGAATAGATGATTTAGGTAGAATTGTTATACCAAAAGAAATTAGAAAAGTTTTAAGAATAAAAGAGGGGGATCCATTAGAAGTTTTTACAGATAGAGAAGGACAAGTGATATTAAAAAAATATTCACCAATTGGAGAATTATCTGAATTTGCAGCAGGGTATGCTGAAACTTTATCAAAAACAACAGGACATATTGCTTGTATTACAGACAAAGATACAGTTATTGCTGTATCAGGAGGGTCTAAAAAAGAATTTCTAGAGCAAGATGTTAGCCCAGAATTAGAACAATTAATGGAAGATAAAGAAGTATATACAAGTAAAGAAAATAGTGATGTAGCAATGCCGATTACAAAAAATGATAACCAAGAAAGAAAATATAATGCACAAGTTGTCTATCCAATCATTTCAAATGGTGATACAATAGGAACTGTTATATTAATGTCTAAAGAAGCCAATCAAAAAATGGATGAGGTAGAAAAGAAAGTTGCACAATCAGCAGCAACATTTTTAGGAACACAAATGGAGATTTAGGGACATGTCAAAATGAACAAAAAATGTCCAAAAGGGACAGGACTAATAATTTGAAATAGAAATAACAAAGTAGAAAAAATAAAAACAAGTTAAAATTATGTTTTTTTAATTTTTTAACTTGTTTTCTTTTCTTTTAAATCCGATAAACCAACTATATAATCAATAGAGGTATTGTAATAATTTGCAAGGGTAATTAAGTGTTGAATAGGGATAGTTCTTTTCCCATTTTCATATTCAGAATAATATTGTTGAGAAATACCAAGTAGACTTGCAATATCTTTTTGGAGTTTATCATTATCTTCTCTTAAATCTTTAATCCTTTTAAATTTCACAATAGCCTCCTTATATGCTAAATATAAGTATATCTTAACAAAAAAATAAAGAGTAAAAGCATTATACATGACAAATTATGTATAACAGCAAAATATGAAAAGTATTACATTTATATTACAAAAAAATAAAAGCATTGAAAACTAAGAGTTAGTATGGTATATTTGTAATTAGATACATAATATATTATGTATCTAATTACACAAAAAAAGATATACAAAAGAGAGGAGAAATTATGATAGAAAAATTAGGAAAAACAAATAAAGGTATTACATTAATTGCATTGGTTATTACAATTATTGTTTTATTAATATTAGCAGGAGTTACAATAGCAACATTAACAGGAGATAATGGAATATTAACAAAAGCAACAGCAGCAAAAGAAGAAACGAGAGCAGCAGAAGTAGAGGAAAGAGTTAATTTATGGAAATCTGAAAAAGAGGCTTCTAATTATACAAATGGAACCGTAAAAGAAGATGATGAACTGTTAGAAGAAATGAAAAAAGATGGTATAGTATTTGAAGAAGAAATAGACAGGGAAAATAAAACAATAACTATAGGTCAAAGAGTAATAAACTATGGAACAGAAGAATCTTTAACAAATATATATGTGGCATTATATAATGATGGAACATTGGTATTTAGTAATAAAAACGATTTTGAGGAAAGTAAAATTTTGGAGAATGGAAATTTTGGAAATATAAAAGATGAAGATTATGAACTCATAGGGACTGAAGAAGAACCATATATTGATTTAGAAAAAGCACCACCATGGTTTAAATTGGTCTTAGAAGGCACAACTCTTAGTAGTATTGATTTTGCTTCTGAAATAGTACCGAATAATACTAATATTGGTAATATATTTATAGGATTAGATATAATAGGAGTAAAAATAGAAGTGAAAAATATAGAGAATTTAAATACTAGTAATATAACGAATATGTCAAATATGTTTTCATATAGTAGTATAACAAATATCGATTTAAGTGGATTAGATTTGAGTAATGTAACAGATATGTCAGAAATGTTTTCATATAGTAGTATAACAAATATCGATTTAAGTGGATTAGATTTGAGTAGTGTAACAGATATGTCAGGTATGTTTAATAACAGTAAAGTGGTAAGTGTGGATTTTAGTAATTCAGATACAAGCAATGTAACAGATATGACGAGTATGTTTTATGCATGTAGCCGTTTAACAAATGTAAATTTAACAGGAATTGATACGAGCAAAGTAATGTGTATGGGTAATATGTTTGCTTATTGCAGTCAGTTAACGAATTTAGATGTCAGTCCATTAGATACAAGTAATGTAACTGATATGATGGGAATGTTTTTTGATTGCATAAGCTTGGAAAATATTAATGTTAGTAATTTTAATACAAGTAAGGTAACAGATATGTTAAATATGTTTAATGGTTGTACAAAGTTAACAAATTTAGATGTTAGTAATTTTGATGTTACAAAAATGATAAATAATCCAAATGGAGTACAAGGAATGTTTAGAAATATAACAGCACCTATAACCATCAGTTCTGCGTGGACAGAAGAAATGCAAAAAAGTACAAGCTATAAAGGTAGTGGTTTTATAATAAAATAATTATGAAAAAAGTTTTAAAATATAACAAGTC
Organism: uncultured Clostridia bacterium; assembly: GCA_944393375.1. GTDB lineage: Bacteria > Bacillota > Clostridia > TANB77 > CAG-508 > CAG-269. Next base: position 24,011 of record CALXZX010000044.1, read on the forward strand.
AAATTTTGTAAAATTTGACTTTTTTTCTATTTTATAGTAAAATATAACAAGTTGTTAGCTTATAGAAGCTAAAGGATGAGATTTTATTAAATAAATACTTTGTTAAAAGTGAACTAGGAAATGAGATAATAAAAAGTGAAACTGTTAGAAATGAGATTTTAAAACAAATTTATGAAAAAGAGAGACTATATATTTAAGAGAAAAATATATAGGAAACGGTGTGTACAAAAGAAATGAGAATATTATCAAAATAAAATATTTTATATTCCTATATTTTATATAGGAATCATATTCATTGTGTTTTTTTGATGAGTATGCTTTTAGTTTTGTATTAATAAATTTGTTCGAAGAAATCCCCAGTATAAAATAACAACAAAATGTATAAGTTTAGTAAAATTGAGAAAATATAAAATATAAGAAAGGAAGAAAGGTGTTTTTATGACAGAAGAAATTTTAAAAAATAATGAGAAATTTGTAAAAAAAGAAAATATAAAAAAAGAAGGAGGAAGAACAAGAAGACCATATAATAGGAAGAAAAAAGAATTTAATAATGAAGTAAAAGAAATCAAAAATGAAAATGAGAAAAACAATGTGGAAATAAAAAATGAAGAAAATAGAGAAGTAAAACCTATAAAAACAAGAAGAAAAAGAAAAAAAGAAACAGATACTATTTTTAAAAAATCAAGTTTAAAAATTATTCCATTAGGTGGTTTACATGAGATAGGAAAAAATATCACAGTTTTTGAATATGAGAATGAAATAATTGTAGTAGACTGTGGACTATCATTTCCAGAAGATGATATGTTAGGAATTGACTTGGTAATACCAGATATATCTTACTTAGAAAAAAATGTAGATAAAATAAAAGGATTAATTATTACTCACGGGCATGAAGACCATATAGGTGCAGTTCCATATTTATTGAAAAAGATAAATATTCCAATTTATGCTACAAAATTAACAGCAGGATTAATTAGAAATAAATTAGAAGAACATAAATTACTTAGAAGTACAGAATTACATGAAGTGGTACAAGGACAAACGATTTCTTTAGGAAAGAATTTTAAAGTTGAATTTATTAGAAGTTCACACAGTATTCCAGACTCTGTTATGTTAGCAATTACAACACCTGCAGGAACAGTTTTACACACAGGTGACTTTAAAGTAGATTATACACCGATTGATGGAAAAATTATGGACTTTGGAAGAATTGCAGAATTAGGAAATCAAGGAATATTGGCATTAATGTCTGATAGTACAAATGCAGAAAGAAAAGGATTTACAATGTCAGAAAGTTCAGTTGGAGAAGTTTTTGATAAGCTATTCTTACATTGTACCAAAAGAATTGTGGTTGCCACATTTGCATCAAATGTGCATAGAGTACAACAAATTGTAAATTCAGCAGTGAAATATAACAGAAAGATTGCTGTTTGTGGTAGAAGTATGATAAATATGATTGAAACTGCAAGAGAATTGGGATATATTGATTGTCCGGAAAATATATTTATTGATATTGATATGATAAACAATTATGCAGATGAGAATTTAGTCATTATTACAACAGGAAGTCAAGGAGAACCAATGTCAGCTTTAACGAGAATGGCGGCAGGTGACCATAGAAAAGTAAAAATTACACCAAATGATTTGGTAATTATATCTGCAACACCAATTCCAGGAAATGAAAAATTTGTATCAAAAGTGATTGATGATTTAATGCAAATTGGGGCAGAAGTGGTATATAGTTCATTAGAAGCAATCCATGTTTCAGGACATGCTTGTCAAGAAGAACAAAAATTAATTATTGCTTTGGCAAAACCAAAATATTTTATTCCAGTTCATGGAGAATATAGACAATTAATAGCTCATAGTGAAACGGCACAAAGCATGGGAATCGACAAAGACCATATTATTATGATGGCAAATGGTAGAGTTTTAGAAATTAATGAAGATAAAGCAGAATTTACATCAACAGTTCCTTGCGGAAGGGTTCTTGTAGATGGACTTGGAGTTGGAGATGTTGGAAGTATTGTTTTAAGAGATAGACAACATTTATCACAAGATGGATTGATTGTCATTGTGCTAACAATGGATTCCTCAACAGGAGAAGTTGTAGCAGGACCAGATGTGATTTCAAGAGGATTTGTTTATGTAAGAGAATCTGAGAACTTAATGGATGATGTAAAATCAGTTGTAAGACATGAAATAAAAAAATGTGAAGAAAGAGGTATTAGAGATTGGGGAACTATTAAGTCTGCAACAAGAGAAAATTTAAGAGATTATATCTTTATGAAAACAAAAAGAAATCCAATGATTATTCCAATTATTATGGAGATATAATAGAAATGTAAAATACTAAGTTTTAATGACTTAGTATTTTTTGTTTTATATTGTAAACACTAGCAATAGAGGTGTTAGTGTGAGAGAAGAAGAAATTATACAAAAATGGAGAGCTGGGTTAAGTAAAAATAAATTGGCAGAAATTTATCGAAAAAAATTTAATAGACAGATACGAATTATTAGAAGTAGTGTAAGACATAGACATGATGGAAAATTTATTACCAATTATGAAAGTTTAGCACATATAGAAAGTGTAATATATAGATATTTAAAAAAAAATACAAGTGCAAAATCAAAAAAATCATAAAAAAATATTGACATCTATTGGCAATCATTGTATAATATATGAGCATGAATTGAGCGATGAAACTGAATGTGGCTACATCCTTACGAAAAACAAGGATGGAGGGAACTTCAGTGGAGTATGTCATGGCAAAGACCAGGCGGTAAGTTTTTAGAATTTAAGCACTTATCCCAGAATTATCATGCGTATTTTGGGTTTTTTTATAGGTAATATTCAAAACACCTGAGTGCGTTTTAACTTGCCACGGTAATTTCGATAGCAAAACCTTGCTATCACAAACAAAAAATATTTTAAAGAAGGAGGGAAAATTACAATGGCAAACACAGTAGCAACAAGTGAAAAAATAAGAATAAGACTAAAAGCTTATGACCATGTAATTTTAGATCAGTCTGCTGAAAAGATAGTAGAAACAGCTAAAAAAACAGGAGCAAAGGTATCAGGTCCTATTCCATTACCAACACAAAAAGAAATCGTAACAATTTTACGTTCTCCACATAAATATAAAGATTCAAGAGAACAATTTGAAATGAGAACACATAAAAGAGTTATTGATATTTTATATCCAACACAAAAAACAGTTGACAGCTTAATGAAATTAGAGTTACCAGCTGGTGTAGATATAGAAATTAAATTATAACAAGACTTTGTCTTGATATAATGCTTACCTAAATAATACACAAAATGCTGGTGCATTTTGGTAGTGTTATAATTTATTAAAGACTACTATATATAATGTAGCATCAAAACCAAGCTGATATTAACATGAAAAATGCAAATATAAAGTATCAGCCAATAGTTAGGAGGAAATAAAATGAAAAAAGGAATAATCGGAAGAAAAATTGGAATGACACAAATCTTTGATGAAAAAGGAAATGTAATTCCAGTAACAGTTATAGAAGCTGGACCATGTGTTGTAGCACAAGTAAAAACAGTAGAAACAGATGGTTACAATGCCGTTCAATTAGGATTTGGAGATGTAAAAGACAAACACATCAACAAACCAGAAGCAGGACATTTTGCAAAAGCAAAATTAGCTAACAAAAAACATTTAAGAGAATTCAGACTAGATTCAATAGAAGGAATCAAAGTGGGAGACGAAGTAAAAGCAGATGTTTTTGAAGCAGGAGAAAAAATCGATGTTCAAGGAACATCAAAAGGAAAAGGATTCCAAGGTGTTATTAAAAGACATGGACAACATAGAGGACCTATGGGACATGGTTCTATGTATCATAGAAGACCAGGTTCAATGGGATCTACATCAACACCAGGTAGAGTATTTAAAGGTAAAAAATTACCAGGACATATGGGAAGGGTTACAGTTACAATACAAAACTTAGATGTTGTAAGAGTAGATATGGATAAAAATGTAATTTTAGTAAAAGGTAGCGTTCCAGGAGCAAAAGGTGCTATCTTAAAAGTAAAATCAGCTGTAAAGGCTACTAAATAGAAGGAAGGAGGAAGAACAAAATGCCAAAAGTAGACGTTTTAGATATGAAAGGTAAAAAAGTAAGTGATATAGAATTAGCAGATAGTGTATTTGGTATTGAACCAAATGAAGCTATTGTACATAGCGTTTTAGTTAACTATTTAGCTAATCAAAGACAAGGTACACAAAGTACAAAAACAAGAGCAGAAGTTTCAGGTGGTGGTAAAAAACCATGGAGACAAAAAGGAACAGGTAGAGCAAGACAAGGTTCAATAAGAGCTCCACAATGGATTAAAGGTGGTATTGCTTTAGGACCAAAACCTCGTTCATATAAATATACAGTTAATAAAAAAGAAAAAAGACTTGCAATAAAATCAGTATTAAGTTCTAAAGTTTTAGAAAAAGAATTAACAGTTGTTGACAAATTAGAATTAAAAGAAATCAAAACAAAAACTATGGTAAAAGCATTAGCAGACATGAAAGTTGAAGGAAAAACATTAATAGTTCTTCCAGAAAACAACAAAAACGTTTTAATGTCATCAAGAAATATTGAAGGAGTTAAAACAATAGTTGCTAATAACATAAACATATTTGATTTATTAAAATATACAAATCTAATTTTACCAGTAGACACTGTTAAAAAATTAGAGGAGGTGTACGCATAATGTTACCAGAAGAAATAATAATAGCACCAGTTGTTACTGAAAAAAGTAATGACCAATTACAAGAAGGTAAATACACTTTCAAAGTAAATAAAAAAGCTACAAAAGTTGAAATAGCAAAAGCTGTTGAAAAACTTTTTGAAGTAAAAGTATTAAATGTTAATACAATCAATGTAAGAGGAAAGAAAAAAAGAGTAGGATACCATGTTGGAAAAACATCTGACTGGAAAAAAGCAATTGTAACAATTGATACTAATCCATCAGATGAAACATATCTAACAAAAGGTGGAAAAGAAGTTAAAGTTTCTAAGAAATATAAAGATTCAATTGATGAATTCATGGGAGCATAGTCTGTTAGTGAGGTGGTTGTAGATTATGGAAAAATATTATGAAGGTATGAAACAATATCTAGAAAAACGTAAAGGAGAACCAACTGGAAATACAGGTTTTAGTTCATTTCAAAGTTCATCTAATATAACTCATGAAGGCGATAGTGGAAAAATAGAATTATATGCATTAACTTTAAAAGGATATTCAGATAAACAAAGAACACTAATAGATACAATTATGGAAAAAGCAAAAAAATTAGGAAAAGTCATAAAAGAAGAAACTTTTAGAAAAAATTTAGCTAAAATGGAATTAGAAGAATTAGAGAATTTGCTAAATAGTATAGAAGAATTGGAAGCTCAACAGCAGCAAAAAGGAGAGGCAAAAGAACAAACACCAACAAACCATGAGACTGATGCAGGTATAGAACCAGGTGAATAAATGCAATTGAATTTTGAAATTATTGGGAAAACACCCAGATAAGAAAGAATATCTGTAAATGGAGCAGGAAAAAGTCCATTAATAAAATATAAAGGAGAGAATAAATAATGGGAATGAAACATTTTAAACCATATACACCATCAAGAAGAAACATGACAGTTTCAGACTTTTCAGAAATTACAAAGAAAACTCCTGAAAAATCATTACTTGCAAAGAAAAAGAAAAATGCAGGTAGAAATTCTTATGGTAGAATCACAGTAAGACATCAAGGTGGTGGAAATAGACAAAAATATAGAATTATTGATTTTAAAAGAAGAAAAGATAACATGGAAGCAACAGTTATTGGTATTGAATATGATCCAAACAGAAGTGCTAACATTGCTTTAGTTCAATATGAAGATGGAGAAAAAGCATATATTTTAGCACCACAAGGATTAAAAGATGGAGATAAAGTTGTATCTGGAGAAACAGCAGATATCAAACCAGGTAACTGCATGCCAATCAGCAGTATTCCAGTAGGTACTTTAATTCATAATATCGAATTAAATCCAGGACAAGGTGGAAAATTAGTTAAAGCTGCTGGACAAAGTGCACAATTGATGGCTAAAGAAGGTAAATATGCACATGTAAGATTACCTTCAGGAGAAATGAGATTAATCTTAGCTAAATGTAGAGCTACAATTGGTGTTATTGGAAACAGTGATCATGAAAACGTTAAAATCGGAAAAGCTGGTAGAAAGAGACATATGGGAATCAGACCAACTGTTAGAGGATCTGTTATGAACCCAGTAGATCACCCACATGGTGGTGGTGAAGGTAGAGCACCAGTTGGACACGCAGGACCACTTACTCCTTGGGGTAAACCAGCACTTGGATACAAAACAAGAAATAAAAAGAAATTATCAAATAAATTTATCGTTAAGAGAAGAAAATAAGATAATTGGACGTTGGCGAAATCAAAGATTTCGACGTCCAGATGTGCAAATTGCTTCGCAATATTGCACTGCCTAAGGTAAATTAACCTTGTTTTATAGCAAAAAATCTTGCGATTTTTGCTATAAAATAAAATTTAATTTTAAGAATGGGAGGATAATTAAATGTCAAGATCAAGCAAGAAGAAACCATTTGTAGAAGCTAAATTATTAAAAAGAATTGAAGCTATGAATGAAACAGGAGCTAAAGATGTATTAAAAACATGGTCAAGAGCTTCAACAATATATCCACAAATGGTTGGTCATACAATCGCTGTACATGATGGAAGAAAACATGTTCCAATTTATATTACAGAAGAAATGATCGGTCATAAATTAGGTGAATTTGCTCCTACAAGAACATATAAAGGTCATGCAGGAGAAAAAACAACAAAAGTTAATAAATAAGAAAAGATAGAACTTAAAAAAGGGTAAACACACATTCATATGGGTAGTGGATATATCTTGTCCTAAAAGAAATACCCTAAGAAAAGATGTGTCCCCTGACAATAGTTAGGAGGTAGAATAAAGTGCAAGAGCAAGAAACAGTAGTAAGAAACGAAGCTAGAGCAACTCTTAGATATACAAGAATTTCAGCAAGAAAAGTAAAAATTGTTGCTGACTTAATAAGAGGAAAAAATGTAGATGAAGCTTTAGCAATCGTAAAATTTACACCAAAAGCATCATCAGAAATAATCGAAAAATTATTAAAATCAGCAATTGCAAATGCTGAAAATAATCATGATATGAAACATGAAAATTTATATGTTGCTGAAATCTATGCAAATCAAGGTCCAACATTAAAAAGAATTAGACCGGCTGCAAAGGGGTCAGCTGTTAGAATTAGAAAAAGAACAAGTCATATAACAATCGTGTTAAGAGATGACAAATAGAGAAAGGAGGATTTATAAAAATGGGACAAAAAGTACATCCAACAGGCGTAAGAGTTGGTATAATCAAAGATTGGAACTCTAAATGGTATGCAGATTCAAGAAACTTTGCAGATTATTTAGTAGAAGATCAAAAAATCCGTAAATTTTTAAAGAAAAAATTATATGCTGCTGGAATTTCTAAAATAGAAATTGAAAGAACAGCAAAAGCCGTTAAAGTAAATTTATATACTGCTAAACCAGGAATTGTAATTGGAAAAGGTGGAGCAGGTGCAGAAAGCATAAAAGCTGAACTTGCAAAATTAATTGGAAAAGATGTTAATTTAAATATTGTAGAGGTTAAAAATATTGATACAGATGCACAATTAGTAGCAGAAAACATTGCTGGTCAATTAGAAAGAAGAATTTCATTCAGAAGAGCTATGAAACAATGTATGCAAAAATCTATGAAAGCAGGTGCTTTGGGAATCAAAACTTCAGTATCTGGAAGATTAGGTGGAGCTGACATGGCAAGAACTGAATTCTATAAAGAAGGAAATATTCCATTACAAACTTTAAGAGCTGATATTGATTATGGATTTGCAGAAGCAGATACCACATATGGAAAAATCGGTGTAAAAGTATGGATATATAAAGGTGAAGTTCTTCCTACTAAACAAGAGGAAGGAGGAGACAAATAATGCCATTAATGCCAAAAAGATCAAAATTCAGAAAAATGCAAAAAGGTAGAATGAGAGGAAAAGCAACTAGAGGAAATAAAGTAACAGATGGTGAATATGGAATTCAAGCAGTTACTGCTGGATTAATTACAGGTAACCAAATTGAAGCAGCTCGTATTGCGATGACTCGTTATATTAAGAGAGGTGGAAAGGTTTGGATTAAAATATTCCCTGATAAACCAATTACAGCAAAACCAATTGGAACTCGTATGGGTAAAGGTAAAGGTGCTCCTGAATATTGGGTAGCAGTTGTTAAACCAGGAAGAGTTATGTTTGAAATTGCTGGAGTACCAGAAGAAGTTGCTAGAGAAGCTCTAAGACTTGCTATGAATAAACTACCTAATAAAACAAAAATTGTAGCAAGAGAAACTGAGAAGGTAGGTGATAATGATGAAGATAAGTAAAATTAGAGAAATGTCTTCACCAGAACTAGAGAAAGAATTAGGTGAACTAAAAACAGAATTATTCAAATTAAAATTTAGTTTAGCTACAAATGGATTAGATAATCCAATGAAAATCAAAGAAGTAAAAAGAGATATAGCTAAAATAAATACTGTATTAACAGAAAGAAAAATAGCTGAAAGCAAGAAAGCGTAATAGATAGGAGATAACTTTAGTAGAGGTCATCAATTATTCACAAGGGGAAGGGGGGGTCCTTGAACCAAGTGGAAATGATCAAAACGTAAGGTGTGTCCCTTGTCATTAAGTTTAAGAAAGGAGAAATCTAAATGGAAGAAAGAAATCTTCGTAAAGTTATGGTTGGAACTGTTAAATCTAACAAAATGGATAAAACAGTTGTCGTAGCAGTACAAACAAATGTGAGCCATGGTGTATATGGAAAAACAGTTAAAAGAACATACAAACTAAAAGCTCATGATGAAGAAAATGTTTGTCAAATTGGTGATAAAGTAAAAGTAATGGAAACAAGACCACTTTCTAAAGATAAAAGATGGAGAGTTGTAGAAGTCTTGGAAAAAGCAGATATAAAATAATAATTTTAGAAGAATGAAGAAGGGAGGAACCAAAAATGATACAACAACAAACAAGATTAAAAGTAGCAGATAATACAGGTGCAAAAGAAATTATGTGTATTAGATGTTTAGGTGGTTCTTACAGAAAAACATGTAACATCGGAGATGTCATTGTTGCTTCTGTTAAATCAGCAACACCAGGTGGCGTTGTTAAAAAAGGTGATGTTGTAAAAGCTGTTGTTGTTAGATCTAAAAAAGGTCTAAGAAGAGCAGATGGTTCATATATAAAATTTGATGAAAATGCAGCTGTTATAATAAAAGAAGATGGAACTCCAAGAGGAACTCGTATCTTTGGGCCAGTTGCAAGAGAATTAAGAGAAAAAGATTATATGAAAATATTATCTTTAGCTCCAGAAGTTTTATAAGGTAAGCATGCATAACGAAATCAAAGATTTTTATGCATAGAGATGAAGACTGCTATGCAGTACTTCACGAATAGAAGAAGCTTAACCTTGTTATATACGGAAAAATCTTATATATGGTCAAGATAGAAACTGATTTTTCCTATATAATAAGAAATCATTAAAAGAAGGAGGGTAATCTCTAATGAGAATAAGAAAAGGCGATAATGTCCAAGTTTTATCAGGAAACGATAAAGGTAAAACAGGAGAAGTATTAGAAGTAATACAAAAAGAAGATAAAGTCGTTGTTAAAGGCGTTAATGTAAGAAAAAAACACGTTAAAGCTAGAAAACAAGGAGACGAAAGTGGAATTATACCAGTAGAATGTGCTATTCCAGCTTCTAAAGTAAATGTTGTTTGCCCAAAATGTGGAAAAGTAACAAAAGTTGGATATCGTGTAGATAATGATAAAAAAGTACGTGTTTGTAAGAAATGCGGAGCTGAATTAAAATAATAAAGAGGAAAGGAGGATTCATACAAAATGGAAAAATTAAGAGAACAATATGAAAAAGAAGTAATCCCAGCATTAATGAATAAATTTGGATATAAATCAGTTATGCAAGTTCCAAAACTTGATAAAATTGTAATTAATATTGGATTAGGAGATGTAAAAGAAAATCCTAAATCATTAGAAAATGCTATGAATGATTTAATGCAAATTACAGGTCAAAGACCAGTTATAACAAAAGCAAAAAAATCAATTGCAGCATTCAAATTAAGAGAGGGTGTCAATGTAGGTTGTAAAGTTACATTAAGAGCAGATAAAATGTATGATTTTGCTTACAAACTATTTAATGTAGCACTTCCAAGAGTTAGAGATTTTAGAGGAGTATCAGCAAACTCTTTTGATGGAAGAGGAAATTACGCTATGGGTGTAAAAGAACAATTAATATTCCCTGAAATCGAATATGATAAAGTAGATAAATTAAGAGGTATGGATATAATTTTTGTAACAACAGCTGAAACTGATGAAGAAGCTAAAGAGTTACTAAAATTAATGGGAATGCCTTTCAAAAATTAGTCAAAGGAAAGGAGTAAGACTATGGCTAAGAAATCAATGAAAGTAAAACAAGCAAGACCACAAAAATATAAAACAAGAGAATATAATAGATGCAAAATATGTGGTAGACCACATGCATATATTAGAAAATATGGAATATGTCGTGTATGTTTTAGAGAATTAGCTCATAAAGGAGAAATACCAGGGGTTAAGAAAGCTAGCTGGTAAAATTTAGATGAAATCAATCATCTTGCACATTTTTGCAATTAATAAAAAACTTCGACGTACAAACGTACGACTTCAGCTTTTTATTAATCACAAAAATGCACAATACAATCAATTTCATCAAAATTATTAAAAAAGAAAAGGAGGTAAGTAATTAATGAACATTACAGATCCAATAGCAGATATGTTAACAAGAATAAGAAATGCAAATAGTTCTAAACATAAAACAGTGGATATACCAGCTTCAAAAATGAAATTAGGTATTGCTGAAATATTGTTTAAAGAAGGATATATAAAATCTTTTGAAGAAATTAAAGATGATACACAAGGAATCATCAGAATTACTTTAAAATATGATGAAAAAGGAACAAGAGTTATTGATGGTTTAAAAAGAATCAGTAAACCAGGATTAAGAGTATATGCATCTAAAGAAGAATTACCAAAAGTTTTAAATGGTTTAGGAATTGCAATTATTTCTACATCACAAGGATTAAAAACAGATAAAGAAGCAAGAGAATTAGGAATTGGTGGAGAAGTATTAGCATATGTTTGGTAATTAAAAAAAGAAAAAAGAGGAGAACATCTTCATGATGGTCAACAATTAATCACAAGGGGAGGGGACATTCCTTGAACCAAGTGGAAGTGACCAAAGGGTAAGGTGTGTCCCCTGACAATAATAAAAAGGAGGGAAAACCGAAAATGTCAAGAATAGGAAATAAACCAATTACAGTACCATCAGATGTTACAGTAAAAATCGAAGGACCAAAAGTTACAGTAACAGGACCTAAAGGTACATTAGAAAAAGAATTTGATAAAAATATTTCTATAGAGTTAGATGGAAATGTAATTAAAGTTACAAGAAGTAATGATGAAAAACAAAATAGAAGTTTACATGGTTTGACAAGAACTTTAATTAATAATATGATAATTGGTGTAACACAAATGTATAGCAAAGAATTACAAATCAACGGTGTAGGATACAGAGTTGTAAAACAAGGAAACAACTTAAATTTAACATTAGGATATTCACACCCAGTTATATTTGAAGCACCAGCAGGAATCACTTTTGATGTTCCAAACCCAAATACAATTATCGTAAGAGGAATTGATAAAGAATTAGTTGGGCAAACAGCAGCAGAAGTTAGAAAACAAAGACCACCAGAAGTATATAGAGGTAAAGGTATCAAATATGCTGATGAGGTTATTAGACGTAAGGAAGGTAAGACTGGGAAATAATTAAAAGAAAAATAGAACTCAATTTCTAAGAAAGGAGTAATAAAAATGGTAAAGAAGACAGATAGAAAAATGGAAAGACAAAGAAGACATATGCGTGTAAGAAGAAAAATATCTGGAACAGCTGAAAGACCAAGATTATGTGTATATAGAAGCAATAGTAATATTTATGCACAAATTATTGATGATGTTGCTGGAAATACATTAGTTGCAGCATCAACATTAGATAAAGAAGTTAAAACAAAACATGCAAATAAAGAAGCAGCTAAAGAAGTAGGAACTTTAATAGCAAAAAGAGCAGCTGATAAAAAAATCGTAGATGTTGTTTTTGATCGTGGTGGATACATATACCATGGTGTTGTTAAAGAATTAGCTGAAGCTGCAAGAGAAGGCGGACTTAAATTCTAATAAAAATAAAAAGGAGAGCACATGAGCAAAGGTCATAAGTAAATCACAAGGGGAGGGGACATTCATTGAACCAAGTGGATACGACCAAAAGGTAAGGGCGTCTCCTGACATTAATCGAAGAAGGAGGGAAACAAAACCGATGGAAGAAAAGAATGAATTAAAAGAAAAAGTAGTTGCTATCAACAGAGTTGCTAAAGTTGTTAAAGGTGGTAGAACTTTTAGATTTAGTGCAGTTGTAGTTGTTGGTGATGAAAACGGACATGTTGGTGTTGGTAATGGTAAAGCGGCAGAAGTTCCAGACGCTATTAAGAAAGCTATTCAAGAAGCTAAGAAAAACTTAATAGAAGTACCTGTTGTAGAAACATCAGTACCTCATGAATATGTAGGAAAATTTGGTAGTGCAAAAGTTATGTTAAAACCAGCAGCTGTTGGTACTGGAGTTATCGCAGGAGGAAGTGTTAGACCAGTATTAGAGCTTGCAGGATATAAAAATATAAGAACAAAAGTTATTGGAACAAACAATCCAAGAAACGTTGTTTATGCTACATTAGAAGGATTAAAAGCTATGCAAACAGTAGAACAAGTAGCGAAAAAAAGAGGTAAAAAAGTAGAAGATATTATGTAGTTAAAAAAATAAAAAAGGAGATAACTTTATTAAGGGTCAACAACCAACACAAGGGGGAGGGAAAATACCTTAACCCAAGTGGAAATGACTTAAAAGTAAGGTGTGTCCTAAAAATAGAATAATAAAAAGGAGAGCACATTAGCAAAGGTCATAAGTACATCACAAGGGGAGGGGACATTCCTTAACCTGAGTGGGAGTGACCTAAAGGTAAGGTGTGTCCCCTGACAAATAGTAAAGGGAGGTGCAAACCGTAATGAAACTAGATGAATTAAAACCAGCTGTAAGTAAAGTAAAAAGAAATAGAGTAGGTCGTGGTATGGCATCAGGAAATGGTAAAACATCAGGTAGAGGTCATAAAGGACAAAAGGCTAGATCTGGTGGAGGAGTAAGAAGAGGTTTTGAAGGTGGTCAAACACCATTATATAGAAGATTACCAAAAAGAGGATTTACCAATATCCATGCTAAAACTTACACAGAAGTAACATTAAAAATGCTTAATTTATCAAAAGCAACAGATGTTACAGCTGAAACACTTTTAGAAGAAGGAATTATCGGAAAAATTAATGATGGAATCGTTATATTAGCAACAGGAAAATTAGAGAAAAAATTAAATGTAAAAGCCAAAAGATTTACAGCAAAAGCAAAAGAAGAAAT
>CALXZX010000045.1 GCA_944393375.1 uncultured Clostridia bacterium
ATTTCTGTTGCTTGACCTGAAAGTCCACCACCACCGATTAATGGTTGGTGAATTAAGATTTCTGCATTTGGTGTTGCAAATCTCTTTCCTTTCTCTCCTGCAGCTAAAAGTGCTGCTCCCATACTAGCTGCCATTCCTATACAAATCGTTGATACTGGGCATTTTATATAATTCATTGTATCTATAATTCCCATTCCGTCTGTAATAGAACCTCCTGGTGAATTAATATATAAATTGATATCTTTATCTGGATCTTCTGATTCTAAGAATAATAATTGTGCAATAACTAAACTTGATGTTGTTGGATTAACATCTTCTCCTAAAAAGATAATTCTGTCTTTTAATAATCTTGAGAAAATATCATAAGATCTTTCTCCTTTACTTGTTTGCTCTATAACATAAGGTACTAAACTTGCTTTTTCTAACATATAAAATTCCTCCTTTAAAAATTTTATCCATTTTATTGAACACTTTTATTTTCATTTTGACAATTATAATAACTATATGCTACCGAATTATGATTGTCAAAAAAGCTGGGGTTAAAATTTAACTATGACATTTAACACCCCAACCTTTCATGATTTTATTCTATTTTATTTTTGCATTTTCTACTAAAAATTCAAGTGCTTTTTCTGATTCTAATCCTTGTTTGATGTAATTTCTTACGTTTTCATTTTTCAAGAATTCTTCATCATTTTCTCTACCATAATTTTTAGCCATTTCTTTTATTTTTTCATCTACATCGATATCTGCTACTTCTATTTTTTCAGCTTTGATAACTACTTCAATTGCTAAACGAGATTTGATTGCTTCAATTGCTTGAGGCTCATATTCTTTTTGCATTTCTTCTCTTGTTTTACCCATCATTTGAAGATATTGGTCTAATTTTAATCCTTGATATGATAGTCTTTGTTCCATATCTTTTAACATATTTTCTGTTTCTGTTTCAATCATTCCTGATGGAATATCCACTTTTACATTTTCACATACTGCTTTCATAACAGCATCTTGTGTTTCATATTTTGCTCTTTCATCATTTTGTTTTTGTTGTTTTTCTTTAATACTTTCTTTTAATTCTTTTAGTGTATCAAATTCACTAACATCTTTTGCAAATTCATCATCTAATGTTGGTAATTCTTTTTTCTTAATTTCATTTACTTTTACTTTAAATGTAGCATCTTTTCCTGCTAAATCTTTTGAAAAATATTCATCTGGGAATTTTACTTTAATATCTTTTTCTTCATCAATTTTCATTCCAATAATTTGGTCTTCAAATCCTGGGATAAATGTATTGCTTCCAATTTCTAAGTCATGATTTTCTGCTTTTCCACCTTCAAAAGCAACACCATCTACAAATCCTTCAAAATTAATATTTGCAATATCTCCCTTTTCTACAGGTCTATCTTCTACAGATATTAATCTTGAATTATGTTCTTGCATATGTCCTAATTCATGTTCTACATCTTCGTCTGTTACTTTATATTCTATTTTTTTAATTTCTACCCCTTTATATTTTCCAAGTTCTGCCTCTGGTTTTGTTTGAAAAACAGCTGTAAAAATTAAGTCTTGTCCTTTTCCAATTTGTGTTACATCTATATCTGGTCTACTAACAACTTCTAATTTGTTTTCTTCTACTGCTTTTTCTAATTCTTCTGGAACAACTTCATTAAAAGCATCTTCATAGAATATTTCTTTTCCATAATATTTTTCAACAATATTCATTGGTGCTTTACCTTTTCTAAATCCAGGGATATTAAAATATTTTGCACTTTTAAAATATACTTTTTTAATAGCCTCGTCAAATTTTTCAGCTTCTATTGTTACATTTAATTTTACTTCATTTGCGTTTTTTGTTTTTTCTACTTTACATTCCATTCTTATTCAATCCTTTCTTTATTCATCATATAGCTTAATTATTATACCACATTTTTCCTAATTTGCAAGGATTTTTAAATATTTTTTAAAAAATACTTGTTTTTTTCATACTTTTGTGTTAAACTTGTTAATAGTCAGTTTATTTTAAAAATTAGGAGGTGCAATTCAGAATGGCTAAATGTGCAATATGTGAAAAATCAGTTAATCATGGAAATAAGCTTAGCATTACACGTTCTCACATTAGTAAAAGATCACCACGTACTTGGAAACCAAATTTAAGAAGTGTTAAGGTAACAGAAAATGGTGAAACAAAGAGAATTTATGTATGTGCTAAATGTTTAAGAAATGGAAAAGTAAAGAGAGCATAAGCTCTTTTTTTGATACATGTTTAAGTAGAGTTCAATTAATAAATATTGAACTCTACTTTTATTATTGTATAGAAAAATAGATTTTCTCTTAAACCTGTAAAAACTTTTCTAATTCTTATCTTTAATTCCAAATATTAATTTTACAAACCCTCTCAAAAATTTTGGAACTTTTTTAACTACAATCGTCATATATGTATCCCTCCTTTTATATTAGCATGCTAGCCACATAAACCCAACGCATACCACAACTACTCCTATCATAAATAACCAGCCTGTTACTGGAAGTAATAAAACTAATAATATGCCTAATCCTAAACCTATTAAACAAATTGCTAATGTCTTTTTAAACAATTTTAACATGCTTATTACCTCCATTCTCTTTTGTATATTATATTCCTGACTTTCTTTTATGTTACATTTATGGTAACTCTTTTTAAAACTATCTATAAATCAATCTAGATTTCTATTATTAATCCTGTTTACAATTTGTTTCCCACCTTTATCCATTGACTTTTCATTAATTTTTCTTTAAAATATATAGTAATTTCAAGAAAAGACACTATACTTATCATAAGAAGGGATGATATATGAATAAAAAAGATGCAGTAAAAATGATAGAAATTTTAAAACAAACTTATCCAGATGCTACTTGTAGCTTGGATTTTGAAACACCTTTTCAAGCAGTTGTTGCTGTTATTCTTTCTGCCCAATGTACAGATGAAAGAGTTAATAAAACAACACCTGCCCTTTTTGAAAGATGTAAAACAGTAGAAGATTTTGCAAATATAGATATAAAAGAACTGGAAGCTTTTATTCATCCTTGTGGCTTTTTTAAGAATAAAGCCAAAAATATTAAATTATGTGCAAATCAAGTATTAGAAAAATTTAATGGACAAGTACCGAATAACATGGAAGATTTAATGAGTTTAGCTGGTGTTGGCAGAAAAACCGCTAATGTTGTATTACTAGAAGTGTTTGGAATTGCAAAAGGTATTGCTGTTGATACTCACGCAAAACGAATTTCTAATTTAATTGGTTTATCAAATGAAAAAGAACCTGAAAAAATAGAACAAGATTTAATTAAGATTTTTCCAAAAGAATATTTAAAAGATATCAATCATTTATTTGTTTGGCATGGTAGAAATACTTGTATTGCCAGAAATCCAAAATGTGATGTTTGTAGGATTAAGGAATATTGTAAACATTATAAAAAGTCTTTAACACAAGATAAATAAATATTATACTATAATTTGTATATTTATTTATCTTTTCTACATACTACTATGTAGAGGTGATTTTTTGACAAATATTAATTGTTCACTAAATTGTATTTATCAAAAAGATGGTAAATGTTCCTACTCTAGTATCACACCTACCATTTTTTCAACAACAAGTGAATGTGCTTACTTTGTTGATAAATCAGAAAAAGAAACTCAATAAGCAATTACGGTGTCCTCAAGATGACATCGCAATTGCTTACTTTTATTATTGACAAAATCTCTTTTACGTTATATATTTCTATTAACATTCGATTAAAAGGAGGATATTATGTTAAAAAAGAAAATAAAAATTATTGCTTTAATTACTTTATTAATTATCTCATTATTTTCACCTATTGTAAATGCAGATAATGAAACAACTGAAACTGAAGTTGTTCCTATTAGTGAAACTCAGGAAACAGTAACCATAAAAGAAGGAGATGAATATTTATTTCAAGATACTGTAACGATTGATAATCCAGTTGATGGAAATTTGTTCATTATGGCAAATACAGTTACAATTAATTCTCAAGTTGGTGGAGATGCTTTCATATTTGCTAATACCATTAATATTGAAGAAAATGGATATGTTTTAAGTAACTTATTTGCATGTGCCAATACTATTCATGTAAAAGGTGTTGCTTACAATATCTATTCTGTTGGTGATACATTAACAATTGATGGATTTGTATATAGAGATGTTCGAAGTGTATGTAATACACTTAATATTAATAGTATGATTGGAAGAAATGTTTTTGTTGATTGTTCTTCTATCAATTTTAAAGAAAAACCAAATACAGAAGATACTCCTAGTATTGCATCTTATGGAAGTATCCAGGGAGATTTAAATTATTCTTCTGATGAAGAAATCGCCATTCCTGAAGATTCTGTTTCTGGAGAAACACATTTTTCTCAATTGCAAAATAATACATTTGATATTTCAAACTATATGTATTCTTTAGGCGCTATACTAGTATCTGCAATTATTATATGGCTAATTGGTTTATGGATTTCTCCAAAATTATTACATAATACAAGTCATCCTATAACCTTAAGAAAAGCTTTACAAATCATAGGACTAGGAATAATCGTTCCAATTGTTATTGCTCTATTATCTGTCATCATCTTGCTAATTCCTATCACTAGTCAACTTACCATATTATTACTTTGTATATTAGCCATTCTTTTCTTCATCAGTACATCTGTTGCAATTATTAGTATAAATACTATGATCTGTAATAAATTAAAAATTACTCAAAACTTATACACATTAGGATTCTTAATTGTTACAACTATTGTATTCTGGCTATTAACCTTAATTCCTTATGTAGGTATGGCTATCTCACTAATTGCAATCATATGGGGAATTGGTAGTATTTCATATAGTATTTTAATAAAAGAAAAATCTAATGAAAAAAATTCAGACTCTGAAGAAAGACAAGAAAAAATTGAAGCTAAACCTGAAAAAGAAAATACTTCTGATGAAACAAAAAAAGATAATGAATCTAATAAAACTGAAAAAGCAAAAAAAGAAACAAAAAAGACAGATAAAGATAATAAAGACAAAGACAAAGATAAAAACAAAAATAAAGAATCTGAGAAGAAAAAGAATAAATAAATCTAAACAAAAAAAACAGTATTTATAAAAAAAATACTGGTTTTTTTGTTTAGATTTATATGCTTACGATTCCTTTTTTAGTTCATCTATAATCACTTTATAATCTACTGCATTTAAAATCGCTGTACCTGCCACTAAAATATTTGCACCTGCTTTTTTTACCTCTGGAGCTGTTCTTAAGTTAATTCCACCATCTACTTCTATATCCATTTCTAAATGATTATCATCAATATATTTTTTTAATGTTCTCACTTTTTCTGTCATTTCACTTAAATAGCTTTGTCCACCTTTTCCTGGTTCTACTGTCATAACTAAACACATATGAATATATGGCAAATATTGATACACTTCTTCTATTTTCGTATTTGGTTTTACAGATATTCCTACTTTACAATTGTTTTGTTTTATATAGTTTATTATTTCCATTACTTCTTGTTCATCTTTACATGCTTCTAAATGAAATGTTATGATATTTGGTTCTACTGCACTAAAATCATCTACTGCTTTTTTGATATCATTTACCATTAAATGAACATCTAATGGTGCATTGGATATTCTTCTAATATATGAAGCATATTCTAACATTGTCTGGTATGTGTTTTTTTCCACAAACTCACCATCCATGACATCTATGTGAAAATAATCTGTCTTAGATGCTTCTAATGCAAAAAATGTTTTTGACTCCTCTCCTTTTTTTACTGAAAGAATTGATGTTGAAACTTCTACCATTTTCTTTCCTCCTTTTCTTTTAATTCTTGATATATTTTGCAAAATCGTTCATATCTTGCTTTATCAATCTCTCCATTTTTAACAGCCTTTTTTATCCCGCAATTTTCTTCTTTTATATGTGTACAACCGATAAATTCACAATTTTCTTCATATTGTTTAAATTCTTTAAAATAACGAAACAACTCTTTACTTTCTATTTCTGATATATCAAAAGTTGAAAAACCTGGTGTATCTGCTATATAGGTATTCTCATCTATTTCATATAATTTAATAGCTGTTGTTGTATTTTTTCCTCTCTTATTTTTCTTACTAATTTCTCCTTCTTGTGTAATATTTCTATCAAATATACCATTAATTAAGGTAGATTTTCCAACTCCAGAATTTCCTGAAAATGCATTGATATTATTTTTTAATAATTCTTTTAATGTATCAATTCCTTTTCTCTGCTTTGCATCTGTTAATATTACTGTATATCCTATTTTGCTATATATCTGTTTTATCTTTCTAAATTCTTCTTTTTGATCTAAGTCTGTTTTATTTAACACAATAATAGCATTTACTCCTACATATTCTGCAAAAGCTAGTTGTTTATCTAACATTAATAAATCTGGCTTTGGATCTTTACTCGAAACAACAAATATGATTTGTGTTATATTGGCAAGTTTTGGTCTTTTAATATATACTTTTCTTTCATGTATTTTCTCAATAACTGCTTTCTTTTCTTTTTCATCTGTAACTGTTATATCTACTATATCTCCAACAACAGGTGTTATCTCTTCCTTCTTAAATTTTCCCCTTGCTGTTGTTTCATAGATTTCGTTTTCTACATTTACTTGATATAGGTTTGATATATTTTCTACAATTAATCCTTGCATATTCCCTCCGTTTCATCCATAAATTGTCCATTGGGGACGTGTCTTTTTGGACATTTTCTTCTTCTATTATATATGAAAAAAGTTCAATTAGCAATTACTAATTGAACTTTTTGTTATTAACTAAAACTTACCGTTGAAGTATTATCTAAATTAATTGTTTGGGTTCTCGTCCAATTGCCACCATTTGTATCTGTGATTACTAAAGTTAGTCTTACTGAACCCTTTCCACTTATTTCTGTTGTTTTATTGGTTGTATTTTTATCTACTCCTGAATCTGTATAAACTGTGCTATCATCAACTCTTAATTCTATTTTTACATTTTTTACAACAGTTGTTCCTTCTGCTCCTTCTGAATTTTCTTCATAACCACCTGTAATTGATTTTACATTAATTGTTACACTTGCTTTTTTATCCTCAGCCACTTTATTTACTGTTAATGTAACAGTTGTTCCTTCATCTACTGTTGTTCCTGCAGATACACTTTGTGCTGTTACTTTTCCATCATTAGAAGTTGCTTCTACATAATTTACATTAACTTTTAACCCTTGACCTTCTAATGTTGATTTTGCATTTGCTTCTGTTTGCCCTACTACATTTTGAACAGTAACTTGTTTGATTCCTGTTCCAGTACTTACATGAATTTTAATTGTATCTCCTGCATATGCTTCTGAATCAGCTTCTACTTCTTGAGAAATAACATATCCCTCTTCTACTGTTCTACTTGTTTCTTCTACGATATCAGCCTTTAAGTTTGCTTCTTCTAAAGCATCTACTGCTTCTTCTTTAGTCATTCCTACAACCTTTGGTACCGTTGTTTTTTCTTGTCCTTTACTGATTACTACTTTTACAGTACTTCCTTCTTTTACATTATAGTCTGCAATATAAGTAGGATCTTGAGAGATAACATATCCTTCAGGAACATCTTTATTATATTCTTCACTAGATACTTCAAATACCAGTTTTAAATCTTCCACTGTTTTTTGTGCTTCTTCTTTGGACATTCCCACTACATCTGGAAGTTCTACTTCTGCTGGATTCGTAATATTTAAGAATGCTAAAGTTCCACCTAAACTAATAGCAAATAATAATATCAATCCTATAAATGCACTTAATACTTTATGACTTTTAATAAATGCTATAAATTTATTATCTGTCTCTCCTCTTTTCTTGTTGTCATCTTCCGCTACATCACCATATAAATCTGTATTAATTTTCTGTGTTTTGGCTGTTGCATCATAATCTCTATCATCTACAAAATCACCATTAGGATTTTTTAATGCTTGCCTTAAATCTGCTAACATATCTGTTGCTGATTGATATCTTAGAGTCGTATCTTTTTTCAATGCTTTCATAATAATTCTATTAACTGCTGATGGCAAATTTGGATTTAATTCTATTGGTTCTTCTGGTTCTTCTTGCATGTGTTTTAATGCAACAGAAACTGGTGTATCTGCATCAAATGGAACTCTTCCTGTTACCATTTCATACATAACCACACCTAAAGAATATAAATCTGATTTTGCATCTGTAAATCCACCTCTTGCATGTTCTGGCGAAAAATAGTGCACAGAACCAATGGTTGTTCCAAAAGCTGTAATCGTTGAATTGGAAACTGCTTTTGCAATTCCAAAATCTGTAACCTTTGCAATACCATCTTCTGTTATGATAATATTATGTGGTTTAATATCTCTATGAATAATATTATTTTTATGTGCCATCTCTAATGCAGAAGCAATTTGAATTGCTACGTTTACTGACCATTTCCATGGAAGTGGTCCTCTTTCTTCTACAATAATTTCCTTAAGCGTCTTTCCTCTTATCAATTCCATGACGATATAATATAGATTATCCTCTGAACCAACATCATAAATAGATACGATATTTGGATGTGTTAGTCTTGCTGCTGATTGTGCTTCTATTTCAAAACGTTTAATAAACTCCTCATCTGTTGTAAATTCATCTTTTAAAACCTTTACAGCTACATTTCTTTTTAATACTTTATCCTCAGCTTTATAAACTGTAGCCATCCCTCCATTACCAACTTTTTCGATAATTTCGTACCTATTTCCTAATATTTTTCCTTCTAAAATCATATTTATCTCTCCTTAATATGTTTACTATGTAGATTGCTTTTTGATTATTATATATTTTTGATAACAATAACTGTAATATTGTCATAGCCACCATTATCATTTGCTAATTTCACCAATTCTTTTGGGGCTTGCTCAATATCCTTTTTAGCCCATTTAAAAATTTCTTCTTGTGAAACCATATTTGTCAATCCATCTGAATTCATGATTAATATATCATCTTTTAAAAATCCTTTTACCATAACATCTGGTTCTACAAAAGCATTACAACCTAAAGCTTTCATTAACATATTTTTTTGTGGATGATGTTCTGCTTGTTCTTGTGTAATTGTCCCATCCTTTACTAATTTTTGTACATAACTATGGTCTTGTGTCAATTTTCTCATAAAATCTTTTCTAATTCTATATATTCTACTATCTCCAACATGACCGATAAAGGCTCTATTATTATATATTAAACAAACTTCTAAAGTAGTACCCATTCCTTCTAATTCAGGATCTTCTTTTGATTTTTCATATACCACCATATTGGCATATTCCATACTACTACCTACTAATTGGATAATACTTTCTTTATCTTTTGGAATTTCTTTAAAATTATTTTCGATATAACTTTTTGCTGATTGAATGGCAAGTTTACTTGCAATTTCTCCACCTTTATATCCGCCCATACCATCTGCTAACATATATAGTTGAACTTCATCTAAGGAATTCGATATATAATAGTAATCTTGATTAATGTCTCTTACCTTACCTATATCTGATTTTGCATAAGCCTTTATCATGTTTTCACCTCGTTTTCCTTTTGTTTTCATAGAAAATTCGTATAAATATACTTGTATCTTTTATATCACAAGTTTGTATTTTTTGCAATTAGTTTGCTAAAATTTATTTATTACTAGTATTTCTATTAAAACATTATTTTAAAAAAATAACAGACTATTACAAAGTCTGTCATTTTTTAACTTTTTTTGTTTAAATTATTCTATATTTTTAAACATCATTATTCTAAATCCTATACTTGGCTCTGTTTCCAATGCGGGTCTACTTGATAAATTTTTTGATTCTATATTCATTGTTGTTACTCTTTGATTTCTATTTCCGATTATCCACTCATCAAATGTATTCTCTTCTTCCAAATTCCACATAGATTTCTGGCTTTGATTTATAATATCTTCATATTGTTTTTCATAACACAAAGAAGATATATATCCTATCATTTTATTTTCTGTACTAAATTGTCTAGCTATTTGTTTTGCAGTTTTCCAGTCTGTATCATGATAGATTGTTGCCCCCTTCTTTACTACTACTTTTCCTTTTTCTTCTCCAGCTTTATATCGACTAAGATAAAATCCACCATATTTCTTCACACTTTCACACATTTTTTTATAAATTTCCACATCCTCATCACTTACTATGCTTTGCCTTGATGCTTCTTCTAATTCTATTGGCACATGTTGATATCCTGCATATTTAGAATATTCTTGTATGGTATATTTCTCTATATTTTCTACTGGAATCCATATAAATTGGTTTCCATACACCTCTTCTGCAAGCATACCTTTATCTTTTTCATTATCACTAATCGCTAATACTTTATCTTCCTTTGCTTTATTTAAATCATCCTCTATCTTAAAATATCCTGTAGGAATCAATTCATATGATGTTTCATTTTCTTTCTCTGTTTTTTCGTTATCTTTTAAAACATTCATTACGATTATTACTAAAAATATCAATATTACTAATGCTACTAGTAGAGTAATTAATAAAATCTTATTACTTTTTTTCATCCCCTTGTTCTCCCTTTATTTTTTCAATTCTTCTAAGAACATTTGATTTAACATTTGTGGATTTGCTTTTCCTCTGGTTTCTTTCATAGCTTGTCCCACTAAGAATCCTAATGCTTTATCTTTTCCACCTTTATAATCTGCTACTGATTGTGGATTTGCTTCTAATACTTTTAAAACAACTTCTTTGATAGCTCCTTCATCAGAAATTTGTACCCATCCTTTTTCATCGATGATGTCTTCTGGATCTCTTGGATGTTCAAACATTTCTACTAATACTTTTTTGGCAATACTTGAGCTAATGGTTCCTTTATCAATTAAGATGATTAATTTTCCTAATTGATTACTATCAAATGGGATTTCGATTGGTTCCATTTCTGTTTCGTTTAATATTCTTGATATATCAGATATAATCCAGTTATTAACAGCTTTTGGATTATTACATACCTTGATTGCACCTTCAAATAAGTCTGACAAATATTTTGAAGAAGTAATGATATGCGCATCTTTTTCTGATAATCCATATTCTTTTAGATATCTTTCTTTTCTGCTTTCTGGCAATTCTGGTAATGATTTTTTGATATTTTCAATATATTCTTCTGATAATTTGATTGCAACCAAGTCTGGATCTGGGAAGTATCTATAATCTTGTGCATCTTCTTTATCTCTCATTGGGAATGTTTTTCCTGATACATCATCCCATCTTAATGTTTCTTGTTCTACTTCTCCGCCATCTTCAATGACATCAATTTGTCTATCTACTTCATATTCAATGGCTCTTGTGATACTTCTAAAAGAGTTCATGTTTTTCATTTCTGTACGAGTTCCTAACTTTGAATCTCCTTTTTTTCTCACTGATACATTGACATCAGCTCTAAAAGATCCTTCTTGCATTTTACAATCTGATACTTCAATATATTCTAATATAGATTTTAGTCTTCTTAAATATTCTTCTACTTCTTCACTACTTCTTAAATCTGGTTCTGAAACAATTTCAATTAAAGGTACGCCTGCTCTGTTTAAATCTACTAAGCTTCCTCCTGCAAATTCATCATGATTTAATTTTCCTGCATCCTCTTCTATATGAATTCTGGTTAATCTAATTTTTTTCTTTCCTTCTTTTGTATCAATTTCTACATATCCATGCTCACATAATGGTTTATCGTATTGTGAAATTTGATATGCTTTTGGTAAGTCTGGATAGAAATAGTTTTTTCTATCATTTTTACTATTTCTTGATATCTCACAATTGGTTGCTAATCCTGCCTTTACAGCATATTCTACTACTTTTTCATTTAATACTGGTAATGTTCCTGGCATTCCCATACAAATTGGACAAGTTTGTGTATTAGGCGCTGCTCCAAATTTTGTTGGACATGAACAAAATATTTTTGTTTTTGTAGAAAGCTCTGCATGCACTTCTAGTCCAATAATTGCTTCATAGTTATCTCTTATCATTCTGATTCCTCCTTTATCATTTTCTGTTTATTTGTTAAGTTTAATACATTACTTGCTATTAAAACAATAATTCCCTCAATTATAATGACGAATGAATATATCCAGTTAGTTTTATAAAATTTTCATTCTCCATTATTTCTTAAATTCTGGTTTATGATTCTCTCTAAATTTCAAATCTTGTTCAAATGTATAAGCTGCATTTAAGATGGTTTCTTCACAGAATTTATTTCCGATTAATTGCATTCCTACTGGCATACCTTCCTTATCTACACCACATGGAATAGAAATACCTGGAAGTCCTGCAATATTAATAGATACTGTACATATGTCTGCTAAATACATTTCTAATGGATTATTTGATTTAGAACCAATATCAAATGCGACTGTTGGTGATGTTGGGATTAAAATGACATCATATTTTTCAAAAGCTTTATTAAATTCATTCATAACTAATGTACGTACTTGTTGAGCTTTTTTATAATAAGCATCATAATATCCTGATGATAACACATATGTTCCAAGAATGATTCTTCTTTTAACCTCTGGTCCAAATCCTTCACTTCTTGATTTTTTATATAATTCTTTTAAGTTTTTAAATTCTCCTGTTCTATAAGTATATCTGATTCCATCAAATCTTCCCAAGTTTGAACTAGCCTCAGCACAAGCAATAATGTAATAGGATGCTAAAGAATATTTAGCAATATCTAATGAAAATTCTTCAATTTCTGCTCCTAATTTTTTGTATCTATCGATTGCTTCATATAATTTTTCTTTTACTTCTTCGTTGATTCCCTCAGCATAGAATTCTTTTGGAACACCAATTTTTAATCCTTTTACATCACCTTTTAAACATGCTGTGTAATCTTTTTTCTCTATGTCTACTGATGTGGTATCTTTTTTATCATGACCTGCAATGATATTTAATAACATAGCTGCATCTCTAACATCTTTTGTAATAGGGCCAATTTGGTCTAATGATGAAGCAAAGGCAACTAATCCATATCTTGATACTAAACCATAAGTTGGTTTTAATCCTACAACACCACAAAAACTTGCTGGTTCTCTGATAGATCCTCCTGTATCACTACCTAATGCCCATGGTACCATATTACTTGCAACAGCTGCTGCACTTCCTCCTGAAGATCCTCCTGGTACTTTATTTAAATTCCATGGATTTTTTGTTGGATAAAAATATGAATATTCTGTTGAACCTCCCATAGCAAATTCATCCATATTTAATTTTCCAAGATTAATCATGCCTTCTTGATTTACTTTTTCCATGACTGTTGCATCATATGGTGATACAAAATTTTCTAACATCTTTGAACTGCAAGTTGTTTTCACACCTTTTGTACAAATATTATCTTTAATTCCGATTGGAATTCCCGCAAAAGCTCCCTTTACTTCACCTTTTTCTATTTTTTCTTGTATTTCTTCTGCTTTTTTAGTAGCATCATCTGTCAATACCGTTACAAAAGCTTGTACATCTTTTTCTTTTTCAGCAATTCTATCTGAATAGGCTTTTGTAATATCTTTTATTGTTAATTCTTTACTTTTTAATTTTTCTTGTAATTCATGAACTGTTAATTCTGTAATTTCCATGCAATACGCCTCCTCTTTTTATTTCTTACTTTTTTTATAATCTTCTATTTTTTGATATAGCTGTGACCAAGAATAAACTCTCTCTATATTTTCATCTATAAAATCCTTATTCACAATCGTATCCATTATATATGTTTTAATTCCGGCTTTTGCCATTTCTGTACAATTTTTGATATTATCATCTACAAATATATCTATACAATGTTCTTTTGCTGTAATGACTTTATTTTCAGAATTTAATATTAATTTATCATATGGTATATCATATTTTTTCAGCCAATCTTTGGTCAATTCTTCTATATTAAATTTTTCAGATGGAAATCTTGCTGTTATCAAAAAAATCTGATTTCCTTCTTCTTTTAATTTTTTTATGTTTTCTACCACATCTATCTTAGGTTTAACTTTCAATACAGTTTTCTCATAATATCTATTAAAAAATTCTTTATCTTGTTTCTTATCTCCATTACGAAAATTCGTACGATACATTTGCACTATCATATCTCTATTGGTCTTTTCTCTGTCAGTTACAATATCATCCATGGTATACTCTTGTACATACTTGAATAACACATCATATGTATTGGCTATTGTATCATCTATATCAATTCCTAAATTCATTTTTTACCTCATTATATTATATATTTCTTAATATGTTCTTCTAATTAATTACTTTTGGTATTTTAAACATATTTTGTTCCTCACTTGGTGCATTCATGAATAAAGCTTTATTATCTTCAAATACCTCAACCTCATCTTTTCTAAATACATTTTTAGCTTCATTTGCTCCTATGGTAATATCCAAATTGTCTACATTCGCATTATTTACGATATTCGCAAAATCTAATATTTCTTGTAAATTGTCCAAATATTGTTGGACTTCATTTTCTTCCAATGTTAAATTGGCTAAATTTGCAATGTGCAAAATTTCTTCTTTACTTACTTGCATATGATCATCTCCTATATTCAATTTGGTTTCTATTATATACTGAAACTAGCAAAAAAACAAGTCGAAATGACTTGTTTTCCATATTTTTTCATTGTTTTATTCATTACTTAAATTGCTCTTGCTTTTACAATTACTCTTTGACTACTATCATCTGTACAAGTAATTAACGTAATTTCTGTTCTTCCATCTGTGTTTTGAGAAGTACAACTAACATCTTCTGGTACAACTGTATATTTATCATATACTTCATATTCTACTGTA
This sequence comes from uncultured Clostridia bacterium, assembly GCA_944393375.1. Classification (GTDB taxonomy): domain Bacteria; phylum Bacillota; class Clostridia; order TANB77; family CAG-508; genus CAG-269. Next base: position 14,869 of record CALXZX010000045.1, read on the forward strand.
CTATTATCTGCAAAATCTGTTATTTGTATGATATCTCCATTTACCAAAGTTGGTACTTTACTAAAAAATCTTGAATTTCTGTAATTATGTCCTACAATACAATAATTTCCTACTGTATTAATTTCTGGTCCGTGGAATTTTACTGGTGACATTTTTAATAATTCTTCTGTTTCCTCTATTGAATCTGTCTCTCCATCTAATATTCCATATTCAATCCCTAACTTAGGAATTGTTATTTTTCCATCTGTTACATATGTATAGCCTGATTGTGATTGTTGTTTTGTTTTATTTGTATTTTTATTTGAATTTGATGTAACCACTGGTGTTTCTGTTCCATCATCAGTTGTATCATTTAATACAGCAATTAACACATCACTATCAACAACTGTATTATCTTCTTGCTCAGCTTCTGCACTTGCCAAAATATCTTGTGACATAGCTTCTGCTTTATCTCTATCATATGCTGCATATATGTATACAGATATTAGAACAATTAAGAAAAATACAGATAATATGAAATTTACTTTATATACTTTTTTCTTTCTTTTTAACTCAGGTGTTATGTATAATTTCTTTGTTACTAATATTTGATTCATAGACCTCTCCATTTTATAATAAACTTTCTATATTATTATAACATGAAAATGATCAAAATAAAATATGTTTATTGAAATTTTTTCAATTTCATTATATAATATTGTATATGCGGGTATAATTTAGTGGTAGAATGTCATGCTTCCGACCTGATAGCGTGGGTTCGATTCCCACTACCCGCTCCATAGTGTTTAAAACGGATTGCTGGTTTTTATGCAATTCGTTATTTCTATAATAAGCGTAATTTAAGCGTAATTTTTTATATTCTTCAATGCTCAAATAATCATCTTTCTTCCATATTTTCTTTTTAAAATTTTGATAAAATTCTTCATCTAATACTACATTTTTCACTACAATCCAATCTCCTTTTTCTTTTGTTTTCCAACTAATATTTTTATATTTGTTTAATCTTAACACTTTTATTTGGGTTTGTTGTGAGAAATTGGTGGAATTATATTTTTTAGTAAATTTATTTGTTTTTATGTCGATTAAAGTATTGACTAGATAGTCTAATTTTTGATATAGTAATGAACAGTTGAATACCTCTTTCAGGTTGGGTGCATAGATTAGTATTTAACTTCTATGTCCAACTTAAATATTATTTTATGCACCTAGCTTTCTTTTGACTGCAAGGTGTAAATACGAAAGAAGGAGGGTTGCCCTGTGGAGAAGTACATAGGAATTGGGTTTGTAATTCTTTGTCTAGCTGTGCTGGCAGGTGTGATTGGTGTCTTAGGATATCAGTTTCATCTAGACAAAGAAAAAGTTGATATCAGCCCAGCGGAAGCCAATATCAACCAATCTCAAAAAAATTCAACTAGTGAGTGAGGCGAAAGCCTTACTCTTTTTTATTAACTTATTTATATTATATGTATTATCATTTGTCAAGAAATATTCTTTTTCTTTTGTATAACATTTTTATTACATATTCAAAACATTTTTGTAACAGGATTGTAACATTTCTTTCTGTTTCTGTCAACAACTTCATTAAAATTTGTGTTAGTAGGACGGCGTACTCTACATCTCTTTTAAGACCATCTCTGGCGTGATAGCTGCCACTTTCTGTCCTTAACACTAATAAAATTATATCACAAATTTTCACAAAATGCAAAAATTTTTAGATTTGTTTTTTTCTAACTTCTCTATCTCTCTAAGCGAATGTTCATACAAAACTACTCTAACATCATCTTTACTTACTATATACAAATTTTTCATTTTTTCCTCCAAGTATAATAATTATTTAATTGTTTCTATTGCAAACAGATTTGGACATATTATACTATACATTTTTTCAAAAATCTATTCTTCCAAAATATTGTAAATAGAAAAATGGTATGCTATGATTTATATTGTAAAATATTAAATTTCAAGGAGAATGATTATGAGTAAAGAAAATGAAAAAACATTAGAAGTATATAAAGAAAAAGCATATTTATATTTATCTAACAGTGTCGAACATGATAAACTTGATCCCGAAAGAGCAAAACAAAAACGTGAAAAATTAGAAACACTAATTACATCAAATTTTTCATCATTACCAAAACATGCAAAAGTTTTTGAAATTGGTTCTGGAGATGGATCAAACGCAAAATTTATTCAAAGTTTAGGTTTTGATGTAACAGCAAGTGATACAGCTGATGACTTTATAAAAGCAACTCAAAATCAAGGTTTGAAAACCATTAAGTTTAATGCTTTAGAAGATTCTTTTCCGGAAAAATATTCTGCTGTTTTTTGTTGGAGAGTATTTGTTCATTTTACTCAAGAAGATGCTTTACATATCATTCAAAAAGTATATGATACTCTTGATGATAATGGAATCTTTATCTTTAATGCAATGAATCATGAAACAAAAAAAGTTGACAATGAATGGGTAGATTTTGAAGGTGAATATCATATGGGAGCAGAACGTTATTATAGTTACTTTTCTCAAAGCGATTTAGACAATATTATTCAAAAAACAAAATTCAAGATAGAAGACTTTCACAAAGATGGTGGAGACAATAACAATAAATGGTTAGTCTATGTATTAAGGAAATAAATATATATAACATTTATATTTATTTCTTATATTTATCTATTTATCTTTTTCTTTATCTGTATTAACTAATACAAATAAAATTATAGAGAAATTTGTAAAAATATGTACATTATTGTAAAAATGTGATATAATATGTTACATAATTAAGTATTTAGTTATTAGAGTAGAAAATAAATCGTTAAGACTTAGTAGACGGGAAGTTGTTACTAAGGCAAAAGTATTTACATACTTGCGTATCTATTTTCGCATTCCGCTAATAAAGATTTGAAGGATTGACTCCTATTCTTTTAATGCGGAAATTAAATAGAAGGGAGATTTTTTTATGCGTAAAAACAAAAAAATTATTTTAGCAGCTATTTTATTAGCTTTATTGATTATTTTATCTAGATTTTTTATTATTTCAACACCTATTATGAAAATCAGTTTTACCTTTGTAGCAATTGCCTTATGTGCAACTTGGCTTGGTCCTAAATGGGCTGTTCTTATCACTGTTGTGGAAGATTTAATCGGTGCTACCTTATTCCCATCAGGAAGCTTTTTTATAGGATATACTATAAGTGCAGGTTTAACTGGTTTAATTTATGGATTATTACTATACAAAAAGGAACCAGATTCTTTAACAAACAAACAATATATTATTCGAGTAATCATTGCTGTCCTTTTAGTTACCTTTGTTGTTCATACAGGATTAAATACTTTATGGACAAGCATTACATCTGGAAAAGCATTCATGATATTAATATTCCCTAGACTTACAAAACAACTTATCATGATACCTATCCAAATAATTGTTATTTTATTTGTTGAAAAATTATTAAGAAAACCTTTTGATAAATATATAAGGAGTAGCGATAACGATGATTAACTTAGAAAATGTATCTTTTAAATATAAAAATAGTGATTATATCTTAAAAAACATTAACTTTTCTGTAAATGATGGTGAAGTTATCGCCATTGTTGGAAAAAATGGTTCAGGAAAATCTACTCTTGGTAGATTAATCGCAGGTATTACTAAATTAAAGGAAGGAAGCATAACAATTGATAATATCCATACATCTAAAGATATTAAAGCTATTAGAGAAAAAGTAGGCATTGTTTTTCAAAACCCTGAAAATCAAATTATTTTTAATAATATTTATGATGAACTTTCTTTTTCTCTAAGAAATTTAGAACCATCTGAAATTGAAAATCGAATATCCACTTCTTTGAAACAAGTAGATATGTATGATTTTAAAGATAAAGATTTATATGCTTTATCATTAGGCCAAAAGCAAAGAATTATGATTGCAGAAATCTTGGCTAAAAATCCCAAATACATTATTTTGGATGAACCAACCACTATGATTGACAGCTATGGAAAAGAAAAAATACATGATAACATTTTAGATTTAAAACAAAAGGGATATACCATTATTTGTATTACCAATCTGTCAGATGAAATTTTATTAGCTGATAGAACTTTGATTTTAAATAATGGAGAAATTGTAGCTGAAATAAAGAGAGAAGAATTAATTGATAAATATGATATTTTAGAAAAATATGGTATTAAATTTCCAACCTTACTAAGCATTTTAGTAGAGTTAAAAAAAGATGGCATTGATTTACATATATCTGATTTTTCTGTAAAAGAACTTACAACTGCTATCAAAGAAAAATTAAATACCGAAAGGAAAGCCATATGAAAGATGTTTTTAAATTTTTAATCTTTATTATATATGCTACCACTATATTTTTCTTACCTAATCATATTTACATTTTAGCATGCCTTATCATAAACCTAACCATTATATTATTGTGTAAACTGAGTTTTAAAAAAGCATTTTTTAATACCTTAAAAATTGTTCCTTTTGTGCTTTTCACATTTATCATTAATCTTTTCTTAGATAGTTTTATATTTGCTTTATGGATAGGAATTAAATTGATCATTGTTTGCAACACAACTTGTATATATTCTCAAACAACGACTGTTGCAAATTTAGCAAAAACAATTCGATTGCTATGTACTCCTTTAAAACTTTTCAAAGTGAATACAGAAGAAATTGAAGTTATGGTATGTATTTCTCTATCACTACTTCCTGCCATTAGAAATGATTTAACAGAACTAAAAAATGCTTGTAAAGCCAAAAATATAGATATCAATTTAAAGAATGCAAAATATATTTTGTCTAAATTTCTATTGTCTTTAATCAAAAGAGTTAATCAAATTGATGAAGCTATGATAGAAAAAGGATGTGACTATTAAATCATTAATAGTCACTTCTTCTTTTTATATGAATGTTTCTATCACTTTTGGTTGTTAAATATTTAAAAAATATTCCTTGTGCAATTGCTTCTCCTTTTGAAAAGGTAATTGTTTCATTTCCTTCATTTTGTATTTTTATCCAAATATGTCCTTCATTATCTGGATTGTTGTAATAATCTGCATCAATGATACCTACTTGATTACATAATCGTATATTATATTTAAATCCCATACTGCTTCTAATCACTAATATCAAAACTTCATCTTTTTCAAAATAACTTTTGATTCCTGTCGGCAATTTTACAATTTCATTTGGCTCAAGTCTTAAATCCTCTAGCAAATATATATCATAACCTGCTGTACTATCAGAATCTCTTTGTGGTAGTAAATATTCACTATATAATTTTTTATCATCTTTGACATCTTTTTTAAATTGCTCGAAACTAATTTTTTCAAAATCTCTCACGCTTTACCTCCTTCTTTACTCTCATGTTTGGCTTTTTGATTCCACTTTATTATTCCATATATATTTAACAATAAATACCCGATAGAAACCATGAGCATCATAATAGCGCCTTCACCACCATAAACGGTAAGAATAATCCAAATCGTTAAATCAATAATGTTATTTGTAAGCCATACCCACCAAGCTTCTTTAAATCTTAAAATCATCAAAATGATACCACACAAATTTATACAATTAGAACTGGCATCTAACCAAGATAATTGTTGATTTGGTATTAAATTTAACAAATATCCCAAAACGAAACTTCCTAGTACACAAGATATCGTTATAATAATAGAATTTTTCAATGTAAATTCTCTTACTAATACATTCTTTTCTTCATCTAATGTTTTGTTCCATTCTAAAAAACCCTTTATCTGTAATGGAGCAAATATACAGGTATAAAATATTGTCATTCCATATAAGTGGTTTTTAAAAGATACATATGCCATTAATACATAGTTAATAAATCCTAAAATATAATTACTTCTTTTTCCTTCACCTGCCAAATAGCCATTTAATAATCCTGTTAGTAATATAAGTCCACCAATAACAATATCATTAGACAAAATCCCCATTATAAGTGAAAATATGATACATATACCAAATATAAAAATTTCTTTTCTATTCATTACCTTTTCCTTTTCTATTTTATTTCTTTAAATCCATTTCTACTCCACAACCAAAGAGGTGTATGCATATCAATGGGATTATATTTTGTATTTTCTAATAAATCTTTCCATTTATCTATAACAATCATTTGTATTTTACTTGACTGCATCTCCTCATCTGTTATTAATCCTAATCTATATGTAGCCTGGCAGACATGTGTATCTGGAGCTACTGTTAAATGCCCTAAATTTGTATACCTTCTATCTGTATATTGATATATTACATACAGCCAATAATTACATATCTTATTTCCTGATAAATAGGGAAACTTTTTCTTATTTTGTATCTGTATAAAATTTCTTACTTCATCCACATCATTATGCATTTCATCAAATAACCTTCTAATATCTCCTTGAAACAACTCTACAAATGTATTGCATAAGGTTATCCATATTTCTGTTTGTTTTTGCTTTTGTAATGCCACTTTATATTTTGTCAAAGCCTCCTGAACTTCTTTAAAGTCTGCTTTTAATACTTTTTCGGGATAAAATACAAACTCGGTTTCCTTATCTTTATAAGTTTTTAATGCACTTTCCCATAATTTATATGAATTTCTTTGATAATTTAAAGCCATTGGTAATGTAAAATATATATAATTTTGAAGGCTTGATTTTGGAAGATCTGGATTGCTATCTTCTGGCATAACTTCTCCACCTAATTCTCCCTTTTGATACATTTCAATTAATTTATCTATTTTTTCTAAAATTTGTCGTTTTTCCATAATCTTCTCCATTTGGCTATTTCATTTATTTCATTATACTATATTTTTATTGTTTTTACTATATAAAAAAGACTATGTTTTTTAACATAATCTTTTACATGTTTATATTTTTTAATTCAATTTCTTTTTCATTTAAATATGCCAATATTCCACTTTCTGATTGAAAATGAAACTTTAATTTATAACTACATAACATTTGATACTTTTTTCCAAATTGCTTATTGATTTCATTTTTTCCGTATTTTCCGTCACCAATAATAGGATATCCTATATGTGCTAAGTGTGCTCTTATTTGATGTGTTCTTCCTGTTTCAATTTCAACATCCAATACAGCAGTATTATCTTTTCTTTTTTCTAGTACAGTATATCTTGTGATAATTTTCTGATAGCCTTTTTTAAAAATATCACTGATATATACCTGTGACTTTTTATTATCTTTAAATAAATAAGCTTCCAATCTTTCTTCTTTCTTGTTTGGAATTCCATATACCAAAGCTAGATAATGTTTTTCAATTTCATGTTTTTTAAACTTTTCTAATAAAATTTCTAATGCTTCTTTATTTTTTGCAAATAAAACTAATCCTGTTGTATTCCTATCAATTCTATGACATGGTTGTGGTTTAAATTCACAATTTGTATACTGTTTGTTGATTATTTCAGTTAAAGAATTTGATCCTGTCACTTCTATCTTGGCTGGCTTATTAATCACCAATATATTTTCATCCTCATACACTTTATCTAAGTTTATTTTTGTTTCTTCTAACTCCTTAGGAAGATATATTTCTATCTTATCATTTTCATAGACAAGTATATCTTTATTTATCCTTTTTCCATTTATCTTTATATCTTTTTTTCTTAATAATTTACAAAATGTAGGATAGTTTATATTCGGTACTCTCTCTAATATCACTTTATTTAATTTTTTTTCATGGTATCTTTTATTTACAATTATTTCTTTCATCATAATATGATTATATCGTATTTCTAGTATTGAAACAAGCTAGTTTCTAAGATTTTTTCATATTTTTCAAAATTTGGTTCATAGTTTTCTATCATTCTATAAAAATATTTTGAATGTGTTTTATATTTTAAATGACAATATTCATGTAATACAATAAAATCAATAACATCTCTATGGAACATAACAATTTTAGGGTTTATTGTAATTTTACCATTGATACATCTTCCAATTTCTTTTTTCATATTTTTGATTTCATAATCTTCAGGTGCAAATCCCAACATGATTCTTGTTTTTTCCATAGCTCTTTCCACTTCTACTTTTGCTATTTGTTCATACATTTTATCAATTGCTAAATCTAAAATCTCTTGATTATTGTCTTTTTTATAGCGATTAGGAAGTGATATTTTTATTAATTTATTTTCTACATTTAATTCAGGTACTTTTACATTTTTGTACACGATTTTTACTTTGTAATCAATTCCTAAAACTGGTACTGGATGTCTCTCTAATGTAGTATTTATACTGTTTTTTACACGGATTTGTTTTTTTACTTTATACATAAATATCACTCCTATTTTTGAATTTTTGTTTTGCAAATTATTGTTCGCTTTTGTTGTTCTTATTCTATATCTTATTTTTTACTTTGTCAATACTTTTTATAAAAAAATATAAAATTTTTGTTCGTATTTTGTTTAACACCTATATTTCAGTATTTTCAAGCTTTTTATTATTTTTTCTTGTTCTCTTTTATATAATTTTTTAATGCATCAAAGTCTAGTGGCTTTGCATAAAAATAACCTTGTATAAAATCACAATTTTCTTTTTTTAAATATTCAACTTGTTCTCTTTTTTCTACTCCCTCTGCTACTGTTTTCAAATTTAATTTTTTACTAATTAAAATAATGATTTCTAAAAGATTTATTGTTTCATTTTTTTCACCTATTCGATCTATAAAAGACTTATCAATCTTTATCATATCAATAGGTAACATTTCTAACATGTTCAAAGAAGAATAACCAGTTCCAAAATCATCAATTGCTATAGAAAATCCCTTTTCTTTTATTTCTTCTAAAATCTCTTTCATATCTATATGATTATCTACCGTTGTTCTTTCTGTTATTTCTATTTCTATATCATTAGGAGATATGCCACATTGTTCTGTAATTTTCATATATTTTTCTAAAAAATCTTTTTCTAGCAAACTTTCCTTAGATATATTTACTGAAATTTTAGGAATGTCCTTAAATTGTTTTTTCATTTCTTGTATATTTTCACATACCTTTTTATAAACATATTCATCCAATTTTATGATAAAATAATTTTTTTCAAATATAGGAATAAACTCGCTTGGTGATATCCTATTTCCATCTTTCTTCCATCTAACTAAAGCTTCTGCTCCTTCTATTTTTTCTGTTTTTGTACTAATTTGTGGTTGATAATATACTTCAAATTCTTTATTTTTAATGGCTTCTTCCATTATATTTTCTATTTCACTTTCTCTTATTATTTTTTGCTCAAATTCTTCTGTAAATACACCATATGGCACATGATATTTTCCTTTTATACTATCATGTGCCATAATTGCTTTATCTATGATACTTTGTATATCTTTTTCATCTTTATCACATATATATACTCCCATCGAAATTCGTAAATTATACCATATATCTCCTATATAAATTCTAGATATCTTGTTATTTAATCTTTTGGTTATTCCTTCTACATCTACTTCTCCTACTAAAAAAATCCCAAAAACATCATTTGCTAATCGGCAGACAATATCTGTTTTTCTAATAGCATGTTTTATTTCTTCACCAACTCTTTTTAATAATTCATTTCCCTTCATATGTCCATATTTTTTATTAAACGATTTAAACTTGTCTATATCTAATATAATGATTGTTTTTTTACTATTTACTTCTAATTTTTCTTTTGTTCTTGCTAAATATGCATTATAGTTTCCTAATCCTGTTATAGGGTCAATATATGCTAATTCTAAAAGTCGATTTCGTTTTTCTATTCTTAATTTTCTATATCTTTTATTCATAACTTATCTCCTAATCTATTGTTTTTCTTAATAATTTATATATTTTAGTATGTGTTATAAATAGAAAATTATTCCATTACAGATAGTAAATAACGCAAAAAACAGACCTCAGAATAATTTTCATAATCATTCTTTGAGGTCTGTCCCTTTTGTTCAATTTTTGAACATTAGGGACAGGTCAAATCGTTCAATTTTTGAACGATTTGGCACGTCCCTATCGTTTATTTCATTGCTTCTTCTACTGCAACTGCTACTGCAACTGATGCTCCAACCATTGGGTTATTACCCATTCCGATTAATCCCATCATTTCAACATGTGCTGGTACTGATGAGCTTCCTGCGAATTGTGCATCTGAGTGCATTCTTCCCATTGTATCTGTCATACCATATGAAGCTGGCCCTGCTGCCATGTTGTCTGGGTGTAATGTTCTTCCTGTTCCTCCACCTGATGCTACTGAGAAGTATTTCTTTCCTGCTGCTAGTCTTTCTTTTTTGTATGTTCCTGCAACTGGATGTTGGAATCTTGTTGGGTTTGTTGAGTTACCTGTAATTGATACATCAACATCTTCCATCCACATGATAGCTACACCTTCTCTAACATCATTTGCTCCATAACATCTAACTTTACTTCTTTCTCCATCTGAATATTTAATTTCTTCTACAACTTTTACTTTTCCTGTGAAGAAATCAAAGTCTGTTTTTACATATGTAAATCCATTAATTCTTGAAATAACTTGTGCTGCATCTTTTCCAAGTCCATTTAAGATAACTCTTAATGGTTCTTTTCTTACTTTGTTTGCTGATTTTGCAATTCCGATTGCACCTTCAGCTGCTGCAAAACTCTCATGTCCTGCTAAGAATGCAAAACATTTTGTATCTTCTGATAATAGCATTGATGCTAAGTTTCCATGTCCTAATCCAACTTTTCTGTCATCTGCAACTGAACCAGGGATACAGAATGCTTGTAATCCTTCTCCGATTGCTTTAGCTGCATCTGCTGCTTTTGTACAACCTTTTTTAACAGCGATTGCTGCTCCTAATGTATATGCCCAAGCTGCATTTTCAAAACAAATTGGTTGTACTCCTTTTACGATTTCATATGGATTAAATCCTTTATCTGTACATATTTTTAATGCATCTTCAAAATCCTTTATTCCGTATTTTTCCATTACTGGTTTTATTTGATCGATTCTTCTTTCATAACTTTCAAATGTTACTGCCATTTTATTTCCTCCTTATTTCTTATATATTCATAAACTATTTATTTTACTCTTTTCTTGGGTCAATTTTCTTAACAGCTTCATCAAATCTTCCATATGTACCAGAAGCTTTTTCGATAGCTTCCATTGGATCCATTCCTTTTTTGATGTTATCCATCATTTTTCCCATATGTACATATTTGTATCCAATGATTTGGTCATCTTTGTCTAATCCTAATTCTACAATATATCCTTCTGTTAACTGTAAATATCTTGGTCCTTTTAATGTACTTGAATAAATTGTTCCAACTTGTGATGTATGACCTTTTCCTAAATCTTCAAGTCCTGCTCCTACTGGAAGTCCTCCTTCTGAGAAAGCTGTTTGTGTTCTTCCATATACAATTTGTAAGAATAATTCTCTCATAGCAGTATTGATAGCATCACAAACTAAATCTGTATTTAATGCTTCTAATATTGTTTTTCCTGTTAAAATTTCTCCAGCCATAGCTGCTGAGTGTGTCATTCCTGAACATCCAATTGTTTCAATTAATGCTTCTTGAATGATACCATCTTTTACATTTAAAGTTAATTTACAAGCTCCTTGTTGTGGTGCACACCATCCAATACCATGTGTTAAACCTGATATATCTTTTATTTCTTTAGCTTTAACCCATTTTCCTTCTTCTGGGATTGGTGCTGGTCCGTGGTCTACTCCTTTTTTTACAACACACATTTCTTCTAATTCTTTTGAATAAATCATTTTCATTGCTCCTTTCAATACTTGATTTGTATATATCTTTTTAGGTAATCTACCTAAATTTAAAAACCCTTCTATTCTTCCTCTATTTTATCTTCTGAAAATAATATTTGATTTCTAATTGGCTTATTCTTATTCTCATTGGTTGTTTTGGTTTTATTACCTTTTCCTTTGTTGAATTCTTCTTGTATTTTTTTCATTTTTTCTCTTGTAATATCATTTTGTGCCTTATCTACTGTTTCTGATTTTCCATAATTTAATGTAACTGTATTTCCATCTTGTGGTTTATTTATTTTTTCATTACCTTGTCTATTTGTATAATTTCTACCATTCTTACTATTTTTTACAATATATTGTTCCATAGATTCATGACCATGGCTCCACATGGTATCTTCTTTTTTTCGAAGATTTGCATCCCAATTATTTTCTATTTTATGACTTTGAATTTGATTATATTTCTTTCCTATTCCAATGTCTGGAACTTCATCTTCTCTTATATAACCATCATTTTCAATTTCATCTTCTTGTGTATTATATTCAATAATATTTTTTGTATCTTGCTCTATATAGATACCAGCATTATATTCTTCTACCTCTGATAAGTTTCTTGCACCATTAAAATATCGATATAAAATGTCTTTATCTTTTTTAGAAACTTGTTCTGGTCCAATTCCTAAGTATTTATATCTCCAAATCACATGACGTTCATAACTATTAAAAGCATTATTTACCAAATCTTCATAACTATATTCTGCTCGAAACTTCATATTGGTTATAGATATTGTAAGATTACTCCACATTTCTCCTGGAGTCGTTCTTTTAAATTCCTCTCTTAATTGTTTTATATCATCATATAATTTTTGAGCTAACTCTAAATATTGTTTTTCATCAATATTAAATTTACTTGGAACTTCATAGACATTAACAGGATTTTTTCTAAATATTCCTTTCGGAATATAATAGAAAAATAATTCTCCTGTTGGTTCTTTTTTACCATCTTCTATAACAGAACTGTATAAATATATCGATTCCCATTTTTCTGGTATCATATATAGTAATTTTCTTTGTATTTCTTCATACATTTCCTTTATCTGTTTCGTGTGATTTAACATATCCTTTTATTCCTTATCTAATAAACTTTCTCCTGTCATTTCCTCTGGTTTGTCTAGATGCATTAGATCAAGCATAGTTGGTGCTAAATCTGCTAATTTTCCACCTGATTTTAATTTTAATGTTGTATCTGGTGTTACTAATATAATTGGTACAGGATTTGTAGTATGTGCTGTATGTGGTTCTCCTGTCTTGTAATCTATCATTTGTTCTGCATTTCCATGGTCTGCTGTAATAATTAAATTACCTTGTTTTTCTTCTACTAAACTTACCACTTTTCCAACACATTCATCTACAGCTTCCACTGCTTTAATAGCTGCTTCTAAACTTCCTGTATGTCCTACCATATCTGTATTGGCATAGTTTAATATGATACTATCATATTTATCACTCTTAATTGCTTCTATTACTTTATCTGTTACTTCATATGCACTCATTTCAGGTTTCATGTCATATGTTTCTACTTTTGGTGATGGTACTAATATTCTATCTTCTCCTGGATATTGTTTTTCTTCTCCACCGTTAAAGAAGAATGTAACATGTGCATATTTTTCTGTTTCAGCAATTCTTAATTGTGTATATCCTAACTTACTAATATATTCTCCAAATGTGTTGTGTAAAGCTTCTTTCTTAAAAGCAATATGTACATTTGGCATGGTTTCATCATAACTTGTGAAACATACATAATATAGATTTAAATCTTTCTTTGTTTCAAATCCATCAAATTCTGGATCCACCAATGCTCTGGTAATTTCTCTTGCTCTATCTGGTCTAAAGTTGAAGAAAATAACAGAATCATTTTTCTCAATTTTTGCAATTGGTTCTTCACCATTACAAATAACGGTTGGTTCAACAAATTCATCAAATACTTCTTTTTGATAAGAATCTTCAATTGCTTTTACGCTACTGCCTGCTTTTATTCCTTCACCATTCACAAGTGCATTATAGCATTTTTGAACTCTTTCCCATCTTTTATCTCTATCCATTGCATAAAATCTACCTGATAAGCTTGCAATTTTTCCTACATTTTTCTCTTTCATTTTTTCTTCTAGTTTTACAATGTAGCTTTCTGCAGATGCTGGTGGTGTATCTCTTCCATCTAAGAAGCAATGTACATATACATTTTCAAAATCCCTTCTCTTAGCCATTTCTAACAATCCATATAGATGACGATTATGGCTATGAACACCTCCATCTGATACTAATCCTAAAATATGTAATTTAGAATTGTTTTTCTTACAATTTTCAATTGCTGCAATAAATTCTGGATTTGAGAAAAAGTCTCCGTCTTCTATTGATTTTGTTATTCTAGTTAATTCTTGATATACAATTCTTCCTGCTCCAATGTTGGTATGTCCTACTTCTGAATTTCCCATTTGTCCTTCTGGTAATCCAACATGTAATCCACTTGTATAAATTTCTGTATTTGGATATTTTTTCATTAGTCTATCAATATTTGGTGTTTTAGCTAATTTAATAGCATTTCCATCTTTATTTGGATTATCTCCAAATCCATCTAATATCATTAGCATTGTTAATTTATCTTTCATAATCTACCATCCTTCTCTCTAAGATTTAAAGTGTTTTATTTATTATATAGAAAAAATCTACTTTTATCTTGACCCTATATAAGATTTTTTCGTATATAACAAGGTTAAGCTTCTTATATTCGTGAAGTACTGCGAAGCAGTCTTCACATTTGTGCATCAAAATCTTTGATTTTGTTAACGCACGCTTTCCTTATCAAAGTTAACAATCTTTGAAAATTCTTCTGGATCTAAACTTGCTCCACCAACTAATCCTCCATCTATATCAGACATGGTGAATAGTTCTTTTGCATTTTTAGATTTTACACTTCCACCATATTGTATTATAACGCTATCTGCTACATTTTGTCCATAAATTTCAGCAATTTTCTTACGGATATCTTTGATTGAGTTATTAGCATCTTCACTTGTTGCTGTTTTTCCTGTTCCAATTGCCCAAATTGGTTCATAAGCTATAATTGTATTTTCTACTTGTTCATTTGTTAATCCTTCTAATGCTAATTCTGTTTGTTTTGTAATAACTTCTGCTGTTTTTCCAGCTTCTCTTTGTTCTAATGTTTCTCCAACACATACAATTGGTTTTAATCCATTTGCAAATGCTGCTTTTATCTTTTTATTGACACTTTCATCTGTTTCATTAAAATATTGTCTTCTTTCTGAATGTCCAATAATGACATATTCTACATTAATTGATTTTAACATTTTTGCTGATACTTCTCCTGTGTAAGCACCTTTTTCTTCAAAATGCATATTTTGTGCACCAATTTTGATATTCGTATTTTGTGCAGTTAATAAGGCATAAAATAAATCAGTAAATGGAACACATAAAATAACCTCGTTTTGTGTTTCACCTACTAATTTTGATAATTCGTCAATATATCTAATTGTCTCATCTGGAAGCATATTCATTTTCCAGTTTCCTGCGATTACTTTTCTTCTCATAAAAAATTCCTCCTTTTTATTATAATAATGTTTATAAAATTCTTTTGTGAATATAACATTATTACACGCCACTACGGACAGTACCATTGTATAACAAAAGAGAATACTTTTCAAGTATTCTCTTGGTTTTTCCTTGTTTTTTTCGTATTTATTATGGTGCTAATGTATATGGTGTATCTACTCCATCTCCTTCTGTTATTTTTAGTCCAGATTTTAAGGTGAATACTGGGCGAAAACCATATGAACGAACTTTACCACCTGCGCCAGTAGTATTCACATCACATAAGTAATAATATGTCCAACTGCCCGTGGTACTCACAGCATATACATTGAAGTTGCTTATTCCTCTGTAAGAACCAATCACGCGAGAAGCTAACCAATAAATATCACTTGCTATTTTTATATCAACATTTGTTATATTTTCCATTTGTGTCCAATCTATATTATAATTTTCATCTCCTACCTTAAAGGTATTATTGTAATTATTCATATAGGTATAACTACTATCTGCTACAAACATTTCTTCCGTATCCCAGTCTGGTTCATCTGGTTTGCTTCCTACACATCTGCTACTTGTTGCATATATTGGATTTAAATATTTTTGTGCTTTATCATACAATGTTTTTAATGCGTTATTATATGAGTCTCTTGATGTATTAAAATCACTATCTCCTAAAGTAACCATATCTACTGTATCTGCTGATATAATTTGTACTCCATAATTTGTTCCATTTGTTTCATTATATTCTGTATCGTATAAGACAACGCATTCTATCACGCCATTATCTCCTACACTTGATACTCCTGTATCATAATATACTTTGTCACCAGCTTTTAAACTTTCTATAGTTTTAGGAAATGTACCATTCCATACTTCTGATATATTGATATCATAATTTCCATATTCAGCTTTTGTAGTTAATATCAATGTAGATAAATCTTCTGGTAATTCCTCTGCTGTTGGCACATCCTTAAAATATTTATTTAATATTTCTACAAATTCTTCTTTTGATATATTCCCTTCATTTTCTGTTTGTTTTGCCAATATATCTGTTTGTGCCATTTCTTTTATTTCTGCTATCTCTGTTTGTTTACCTGCTTCACTAGCTTTTGTTAATACTCCATTTTCTCCTGTTAAAGTTGCAATACTTACTCCTGCTAGGATTAATAAGACTATAATTGTTATAACAAGTGCAATTAATGTAATACCATTATTCTTTTGTTTTCCTATTTTTTTCATAAAAATCTCCCTTCTTTTGTTTAACTTTTAGATATATTTTTCTTACTTTGAGTTCAATACTCTAAGAATATAAGCAAAATCTGAGAGATACTTATTTACCAAGCCTTTATGACTTTTTTGTATATATTAAAAATTCACTTTTTACAAAAAATAAATCATTATACTTTTAATAACTTTTTACATGTTTTTTATTGACTTTACTATATTTTATTGTTAAAATTTAAACATAAAAATGTTCTTAGAGTATTGAAATCTAAGAACATTTCCACTTTTTTATGCACATAAAATTTAAAATTTCATATTTTAAATTCGATATATAATATAAAAATTATACTTTAACTTATCTTCATGAAAAATCCTAATTAGTAATATAACTAACTAGGATTTTTTATTTTTTGAATTAATATTTTATTTATCCATTAAAGCTTCAATTCCTGGTAATTTCTTTCCTTCTAAGAATTCTAGAGAAGCTCCTCCACCTGTTGAAATATGTGTCATTTTATCTTCTAGTCCAGCTTTCTTAACAGCAGCTGCTGAATCACCACCACCAATAATGGTTGTTGCATCAATTTCTGATAATACTTTTGCAATCGCATTTGTTCCAATAGCAAATTGATCAAATTCAAATAATCCTAAAGGTCCATTCCATACAACTGTTTTTGCTTTTCTTAATTCTTCTTCAAACATTTTTATCGTTTCTGGTCCAATGTCAAATCCTTCCCAATCTGCTGGAATCTCTTTATAACTTACAATTTTACTTTCTGTATCTGGTTTAAATTCTTTACCCACTTTTGTATCTACTGGAAGCATGAATTTAACACCTTTTTGTTTTGCTTTTTCCATAGCCTCTTTTGCTAAATCTAATTTATCCATTTCGCAAATTGAATTTCCTACTTCATATCCTTGTGCTTTGAAGAATGTATATGCCATTCCTCCACCAATCATTAATGTATCTACTTTTTCTAATAAACTATCAATAACGCCAATTTTATCAGAAACTTTTGCACCACCTAAAATAGCAACAAATGGTCTTTCTGGATTATTTACTGCATTTCCTAAGAATTGTAATTCTTTTTCAATTAAGAATCCTGATACTGCTGGTAAATAACTTGCAATTCCTGTTGTTGAAGCATGTGCTCTATGTGCTGTTCCAAAAGCATCATTTACATATACTTCTGCCATTGAAGCTAATTTTTTACAAAATTCTGGATCATTATCTGTTTCTTCTTTATAGAATCTTACATTTTCAAGTAATAAGATTTCTCCTTCTTTTAGGTTAGCAGCTTTCTCACAAGCATCTTCACCAATAACATCTTTTGCCATAATAACTTCTTGTCCTAATAATTTTGATAATTCTTTAGCAACTGGTGCTAATGAAAATTCAGGTTTGAATTCTCCCTTTGGTCTTCCTAAATGTGATGCTAATATTAATTTACAATTTTGTTCTAACAAATATTTAATGGTTGGTAATGCTGCTACAATTCTTGTATTATCTGTTATATTTTGATTTTCATCCATTGGTACATTAAAGTCACATCTTACAAATACTTTTTTTCCTTTCAAATCAATATCTTTTACTGTTTTCTTATTCATACTGAATCCTCCCTTTCTACTGCATGAATTCATATGCAGTTCTCTTTCTCAACAGTTCTATTGTATAGCATTTTTTTCCAGTTTTCAAGTGGTTATTCTAATAATTTTAATTAGTATATCCAATTTTTTGATTATCTTTCAACTTTTCTATTTCTTCTTCTTTTAATCCTGTTATTTCTGCTATTTCTTTAGTTGACATCTTTCTTTCTAATAATTTTTTGGCAATTTTTGATTTACTTTCTTTTTCTCCTTTTTCAATTCCTTCTTCCAATCCTTTTCGTCTTGCCTCATTCATTTCCGTATTATATGTCAATCTACTTCTTTCTCTGATTTCATATAACTCTCTTTCATATTCATCTGCACTCATTTGTGTTAATTGTTCTACTGCTTCTTTGATTTCTTCATTTTCTTTTTTACATTCTTCCATCATTTTTCTATCTCCCCCAATCACATATATTCTTTTCATAAAAAATCTCTAACCATATTTTCCTCATTTTAAAATAGGTTCTATAATAAATGTTGGGGTGAAAAAAATCCCAACATTTTTTTGTAAAAATAATGCACTTATCTAAAATACCTGATAAAATGTAATTGCTAGAAAACA
>CALXZX010000046.1 GCA_944393375.1 uncultured Clostridia bacterium
ATATTAGCAACAGGAAAATTAGAGAAAAAATTAAATGTAAAAGCCAAAAGATTTACAGCAAAAGCAAAAGAAGAAATCGAAGCTTTAGGCGGAAAGGCAGAGGTGGTTTAATTGTTTAAAACGTTAAAAAACGCATTAAAGACACCTGATGTAAGAAAAAGACTATTATATACATTATTACTAATCGTTGTATTTAGATTAGGGTGTTATATAACTGTACCTGGAGTAGATAGTATCGCATTAAATGATGCTATGAGTAATACGCAAGGAATTGCAGGATTAATTGATATGATTTCCGGAGGAGCTTTTTCTAGATTTTCTGTTTTTGCAATGTCAATCAGTCCATATATCACTGCTTCAATTGTTATCCAATTGTTAGCAATGATTATACCTTCATTAGAAAGATTAACCAAAGAAGGTGGAGAAGAAGGTAGAAAGAAAATTAATAGATATACAAAGATTTTGACAATTGTACTTGCTTTGGTAGAATCAATTGGAATATATTTAGCATATCAATCAAGTGGAATATTTGTTGATAATTCATTTTTAACAGGAGCTTTAGTTGTAGCAGGATTAGTAACAGGTACATCTATATTAATGTGGCTTGGAGATCAAATTACAAATAAAGGTGTTGGAAATGGAATTTCACTATTAATTTTTATTGGTATTATTTCAGGATTACCAAGTGGAGTAGTAACTCTATGGAATCTTATTGTACAAAATGGAGCATTTAGTACAACAGGATTATTGTTGGCAATTGGTATTGTAATAGGAGCCATTATCTTAGTGGCTGGAGTTGTATTTGTACAACAAGCCGAAAGAAGAATACCAGTACAATATTCAAAAAGAGTTGTTGGAAGAAAAATGGTAGGAGCACAAAATACACATATCCCATTAAAACTTGCTATGGCAGGGGTTATGCCAGTAATCTTTGCTTCATCATTTATGACATTCCCAGCAATGATTATTCAAATATTTGTACCAGATATTGCAAGTCAATCTGGATTTTTAGCAGGACTATATAATTTCTCAATTGCTACATCAACATCAAATGTAGGAATCGGATATTCAATAGCAAATGCATTAGTATATTTATTATTAATTTTAGGGTTTACATTTTTCTATACGTATGCTACATTTAATCCAGCAGAAGTATCAAATAATATTAAGAAAAATGGTGGATTTATCCCTGGAATCAGAGCAGGAAAACCAACAACAGAATATTTATCATCTGTTATTTCTAAATTAACATGTTTTGGTGGATTATTCTTAGCAATTATAGCAATTATACCTATGTTACTAAGATTTACAAACTTAAACATTGCATTTGGAGGTACATCAATCTTAATTGTTGTAGGTGTTGCTCTAGAAACAGTTCAACAACTAGAATCTTTATTAGCAATGAGACACTATAAAGGATTCCTAGAAAAATAGTAAATTAAGAAAAGTTGTCAATAGGGACGGAGATTTTTGACAACTTTTGTGAATTTTATTATAAATAATATAAATAAAAATATAAAAAAGTTGTCAAAAATCTCCGTCCTTATTGACAACTTGGTAATTTTTTCAATATTTATTCGTAGAATAAATATTGAAAAGGTTATTATAAAATTATAGAAAAATTACATTTTCATAATTTTAAAACAATATGCACAGAAAAATTGCTTGGCAATTTTTCATGCTAACAAATCTTTACACTTTTTAGAAAACTAAATAAATATAGTTGAGGAACAAAATAGAAAAAAGTTTTCGAAAAGTGAGATTTGTCTAACCTAAAATAATTAAAGTAAAGGAAGTGTTTTTATGATAATCATTATGTTAGGAGCACAAGGAACTGGAAAAGGAACAGTTGCGGGTATGATAAGTAAAGAAACAGGATTACCACAAATTTCAACAGGAGATATTTTTAGAAAAAATATTAGTGAAAAAACACCATTAGGTATTGAAGCTGATAAATACATTTCAAAAGGAGAATTAGTTCCAGATGAAGTAACTGTACCAATGGTAGAAGATAGATTAACATGGGAAGATGCAAAAAATGGAGCAATATTAGATGGATTCCCAAGAACAATTGAACAAGCAGAAAAATTAGATGAAATGTTAAGTAAAAATGGAAATAAAGTAGATTTAGTTGTAAACTTAGTAACACCAAGAGAAGAATTAATTGATAGAATGTTAACAAGGAGAGTATGTACAAATCAAGAATGTAAAACAACATATAATACAAAATTAAATCCACCAAAACAAGAAGGCATTTGTGATAAATGTGGAGCACCATTAAAACAAAGAGCAGATGATTCTGATCCAGAAGCAATTAATAGAAGATTAGAAATCTATGAAGAAAAAACAAGTCCATTAGTAGAATATTATGATAAAAAAGGTGTATTAAAAACAGAAACTGTAAGTTTAGCTATTAACAGAATGGGAAAAGATGTAGCAGAAGATATTATTAAATTATTAAATAAATAGAATGATATAAAGTTTGATATATATGCAAACTTAGAACACAATAGGATAAAATCAAAAGTTGATAAGAATGTTATCAACTTTTGTGTTCCGTTATAGGAAACAGAAGATTTTCCTATAACATCAGCATTTGTTATATCCTATATAGAAAGAAGGAAGTATCATGGTAACAATAAAATCAAAAAGAGAAATAGAATTAATGAGAGAAGCTTGCAAAGTTGTTGCTTTAACATATAAGGAATTGGAAGAAAAAATAAAACCAGGAATGACCACATGGGAATTAGACCAAATCGCAGAAAAAACAATGAGAAGTTTAGGTGCAATTCCCGCTGAAAAAGGATATGATATAGGAATAAGAGGGGTACCTAAATTTCCAGCATCTATTTGTGTCTCTATCAATGATGAGGTAATTCATGGAATTCCTTCAAAGCATAAAGTAATAAAAGAAGGCGATATTGTAAGTGTGGATACAGTAGCTTTAAAAAATGGATTTAATGGAGATGCTGCAAGAACATTTATGGTAGGAAATGTTTCTAAAGAAGCAAGAAGATTAGTAGAAGTTACCAAACAAGCTTTTTTTGAAGGAATTAAATATGCAAAATCAGGAAATCGAATTGGTGATGTTTGTCATGCAATCGGAGAATATGTTCATTCGCAAGGATATTCAGTAGTAAGAGAATTCCAAGGACATGGAATTGGAAAAGAAATGCATGAAGATCCTGGTATACCAAATTACGGAAAAGCAGGTAGAGGAATCAGACTAGAACCAGGTATGACATTAGCTATAGAACCTATGGTAATTCAGGGAAAACCAAACATTTTAGAGTTAGATGATGGGTGGACAATTATAACAGAAGATGGAAGTTTGGCTGCTCATTATGAAAATACAATTTTAATTACAGAAAAAGAGCCGGAAATATTGACAATACTTTAATTATGATGTATAATACAGTAGTTATTAGACACAATGGATAATTTTGTGTAAAAATAGCTCTTTAAGGAGGGAAAGAATTTGTCAAAAGAAGATGTTATAGAAGTTGAAGGAGTAGTGGTTGAAGCACTACCAAACACAACATTTAAAGTAGAATTAGAAAATGGACATCAGATTTTAGCCCATATATCTGGTAAGTTAAGAATGAATTACATTAAAATCTTACCAGGAGATAAGGTAAAAGTAGAACTTTCACCTTATGACTTAAATAGAGGTAGAATCACTTGGAGAGCAAAATAAAATAGATAAAAATTAACCCAAATACATATATAAGTTATTTTAGGAGGTGCAAAAAATGAAAGTAAGACCATCAGTAAAGAAAATATGCGATAAATGTAAAATAATAAAAAGAAAAGGGAAAATTAGAGTAATTTGCGAAAACCCTAAACACAAACAAAGACAAGGATAGTCTTAAAAACATGCTAATAACACAAATTGGATAGCGGCTGTGAAATCAGAAATGATTTACATATCAAATTTGTGTTTATATATATGTCTTAAGAAAATTTAAAGACTAGGGTAAACACTAGTAGCATTTCACCTTTAAATGGTATTAAGACAAAACAATCAAAGATAAAAATAACAAAGAAAAACAAAAATATTTTGGAGGTGCAAAAACATATGGCTCGTATAGCAGGAGTAGATTTACCTAAAGAAAAAAGAGTAGAAATAGGACTAACATATATCTATGGAATAGGTGTATCAAGTTCTAGAAAAATTCTAGAAAAAGCTGGAATCAATCCAGATACTAGAGTAAAAGATTTAACTGATGATGAAGTTAATAGCATCAGAAAAGTTATTGACGAATCATACAAAGTTGAAGGTGATCTAAGAAGAGAAGTAGCATTAAACATCAAGAGATTAACAGAAATTGGATGCTACAGAGGATTAAGACATAGAAGAGGTCTTCCGGTAAGAGGACAAAGAACAAAAACTAATGCTAGAACAAGAAAAGGTCCTAGAAAATTAGTTAGTAAAAGCAAAAAATAAGAAATAAATCATACTTGAAATAAAATATAAGAAGGAAACTTCTATATGAACAAGGAGGGAAATAGAGAATGGCTAACAAAAATACAACTAGAAAACCAGTTGCCAGAAGAAATAGAAAAAATATAGAAAAAGGTCAAGCACACATTCATTCTAGTTTTAACAATACAATTGTAACAATTACAGATGTACAAGGAAATGCAATTTCATGGGGAAGTGCCGGAGAATTAGGATTTAAAGGTTCTAGAAAAAGCACACCATATGCAGCTGGACAAGTTGCTGAAACAGCAGCAAAAGCAGCTATGGAACATGGATTAAAAACTGTTGAAGTATTTGTTAAAGGACCAGGTGCTGGTAGAGAAGCAGCAATCAGAGCTTTACAAACAGCAGGCTTAGAATTAAGTAGCATCAAGGATGTAACACCAATACCACACAATGGTTGTAGACCACCAAAAAGAAGAAGAGTATAATTTAAATAGAAAAGAGGATAAAGCTTAGCAAAGGTCAACACACATTCATAAGGGAGGGAACATTCTTTAACCCAAGTGGGAGTGACCAAGAAGTAAGGTGTATCCCCTGACATTAATAAGAGAAAGGAGAAAGAAAATGGCAAGATATAAAGACGAACAATGTCGTAGATGCCGTAGAGAAGGACAAAAATTGTTCTTAAAAGGTGATAGATGTTATTCAGATAAATGTAGTATTTCAAGAAGAAACTATGCACCAGGACAACATGGACAAAAAAGAGCAAAACTTTCTGAATACGGAACTCAATTAAGAGAAAAACAAAAAACAAAAGCATATTATGGAGTTGGAGAAAAACAATTTAGAAAATATTTCGAAATGGCTTCAAATAAAAAAGGTGTAACAGGTGAAAACTTATTACAAATTTTAGAAAGTAGATTAGATAATGTTGTATATAGATTAGGATTTGGAACATCAAGAGCACAAGCAAGACAATTTGTTAATCATGCTCAATTTGAAGTAAATGGTCAAAAAGTAGATATTCCATCTTACCTAGTAAAACCAGGAGATGTTATTACAGTAAGAGAAATCAAAAAAGACAATTCAACAATCAAAGCAAATATTGAAGAATCTGCTAAGAGACCAATTCCAGCTTGGTTAGAAAAAGATAATGAGAAGATGAGTGGTAAAGTATTAAGATTAGCGTCTAGAGAAGATATTGATATTCCAATCGAAGAACATTTAATAGTAGAGCTTTACTCAAAATAATAGTAAAAATTAATTATAAAGGTTTAATAGAAACTGTAATGATTTTACTAAAGAAACCTATGAAGTTTGTAAAAAGTTTGAGATGTAATCTCGAATATTAGGAGGTAAAAATGATAGAATTTGAAAAGCCAAATATTGAATGTCTAGAGGTAGATGATACAAATAATTATGCAAAATTTGTATGTGAACCATTAGAGAGAGGGTATGGAGTAACAATTGGAAATTCTTTAAGAAGAATATTACTTTCATCACTACCAGGATGTGCAATAACAAGTGCTAAAATTGATGGTGTATTACATGAATTCTCAACTGTACCAAATGTTGTAGAAGATGTACCAGAAATTATAGTAAACTTAAAAAGTGTTAGGTTAAAATTTTCAGAAAATGAAGAAAAAATATTGAGAATAGACCATAAAGGTGAAGGTGAAGTATTAGCAGGAGACATTATTACAGATGGGACAGTAGAAATATTAAATCCAGATTTACATATTGCCACTGTTTCAGAAGGTGGACACTTGAAAATTGAAATGACTGCTGATAGAGGCAGAGGATATAATTCATCTGAAAAGAATAAAAAACCAAACCAAGATATATCTGTACTTCCAATAGATTCTATCTATACACCAGTAAAAAAAGTAAACTATCAAGTTGAAAATACAAGAGTAGGACAAATGGTAGATTATGATAAATTAGTGATAGAAGTATGGACAGATGGTAGTTTAAAAGCTCATGAGGCATTAAGTTTAGCCGCAAAAGTAATGACAGGACATTTAGAATTGTTTATTGATTTATCAGAAGCAGCTAAAAATACACAAGTTATGATTGAAAAAGAGGAATCAAAGAAAGAAAAAGTATTAGAAATGTCAATTGAGGAATTAGAATTATCAGTAAGATCATTTAACTGCTTGAAAAGAGCAGGTATTGCTACAGTAGAAGATTTAACAAATAAATCTGAAACTGACATGATGAAAGTAAGAAATTTAGGTAAAAAATCTTTTGATGAAGTAACAGCAAAACTACATTCATTAGGATTAGATTTTGCGAAAGAAGATGAATAGAGATAATATAGAAAAAAGGAGATAACTTTAGCAAAGGTCAATATTTATTCACATGGGGAGGGGACATTCCTTAACCCAAGTGGAGGGACCAAGAGGTAAGGTGTGTCCCCTGACATTAAAAAGAGGAAGGTGAAAAAATTGGCTACAAATAGAAAATTAGGTAGAACAACAGATATCAGAATGGCAATGTTAAAAACTTTAACAACAGATTTAATTATGTATGGAAAAGTTGAAACAACTTTAGCAAGAGCAAAAGAAGTAAAAGCAATCGCTGATAGTCTTATTGCATTAGCAATTAAAGAAAAAGACAACTTTGAAGAAGTTGACGTTAAAGTTGTAAAAGCTAAATTAGATTCTAAAGGTAATAAAGTAACAGAATTAGTAAAAAGCAAAAATGGTAAAGAATATTTAAAAGTTGTTAAAGAAGAAACAACTGAAAAAAGACAAAAAGATATGCCATCAAGATTAAATGCAAGAAGAAAAATTATGAGAAAAATAAACAAAGTAATAGATAGTGAAGGTAAAAATGTAGATTTACCAGCAAAACTATTTAATGAAATTGCTCCAAAATATGCAGGTAAAAATGTTGGAGGATATACTAGAATTTTAAGAGTAGGTCCTAGAAGAGGAGACGGAGCAGAAGTTGCTATATTACAATTAGTATAATGAGAAAGAAAGACCAATTGAGGTCTTCTTTTTTTGTTGAATAGGAAAATTGGTTTTTCTTATTCAACAAAAAACGGCTGAATGTCAATAGTGGGGTGGAAAACTGTGAAAGTTTTCTGCCTCAGTTTTTTAGTTGAAATGAAAAAAATAAAATCTATTAATAGGATTGCTGAGAGAATAGTAACTAATAAAAAAGAAAAACATATAATAAAACCATAGGGGGCAAATATATGGAATTTATATTAAATACAATTTTTTGGACATTAGCTTTATATGGTTTATATGAAATTATCAAAAATATTATATATATTAATACATATACAAGATTTAAAAGTAAAGGGATTTATTTAATTATCGGTGTCAAAAATCAAGAAGAAGTAATAGAAGGATTTCTAAGGTCTATCTTATTTAAAATCTTATATGGACGAGAAGAATATTTTAGGAATATTATTGTAGCAGATTTAGAATCAACAGATAATACAAAGGAAATCTCAAAGAAATTGTCGAAAGAATATGAATGTTTAAAAGTATTAAGTTGGAAAGAAGCCAGAGAATTAATGGATAATATAGATGAGGGATGATATTTAGAAAAAATGTCCAAAAGGAAACGTTCCTAATGGACATTTTTCTAAAAAACACTTGATTTTTATGGCAAAACTTGGTATAATATTTAGCGTATTAAACACATAAAGTGAGTTTTAAAGGGTGTGCCAAATGGTTTTGGTCCTAAGAAACAAAGAACTTTATGGAAGAAATAACAAAAAGGGAGGAATTAAAAATGGCAGTAGTTGCAATGAAACAATTACTTGAAGCAGGTGTTCACTTTGGACATCAAACAAGAAGATGGGATCCTAAAATGGCAGAATATATATTCCAAGCTAGAAACGGAATTCACATCATCGACTTACAAAAAACTTCTAAAAAACTTGATGAAGCATATGCTTTCTTAAAAGAACAAGTTGAAGAAGGAAAAACAGTTCTATTTGTAGGAACAAAAAAACAAGCACAAGAATGTGTAAAAGAAGCAGCATTAAAATGTGGAATGTACTATGTTGATCAAAGATGGTTAGGTGGAATGTTAACAAACTTTGATACAATCCAAAAAAGAATTCAAAGACTAAAAGATTTAGAAACTATGGAACAAGATGGTACATTTGAAGTATTACCTAAAAAAGAAGTTATTCTATTAAAGAAAGAAATGGAAAAACTAGAAAGAAACTTAGGTGGAATTAAAGAAATGGACAAACTACCAGGAGTTATTTTCTTAGTAGATCCTAAAAAAGAAAGAATCGCTATCTTAGAAGCTAAAAAATTAAATATACCTGTAATCGGATTAGTTGATACAAACTGTAATCCAGAAGAATTAGATTACCCAATTCCAGGTAATGATGATGCTATCAGAGCAGTAAAATTAATTGCTGATGTTATGGCAAATGCAGTTATCGAAGGTAAACAAGGTGAAAGCTTTGAAGCTGGAGAAGAACAACAACAAGAAGAAGTAGCGACTGAAGAACCTACAACAATTGAAGAAGTTGTAGCAAACGAAGAAGAAAACAAAGAAGTAGAAGAATAATAGTTTGTTTAATAAAAGAAGAGTAGGGCTTTTCTGCTCTATTCTTTTTAATATATAAAAGGAGGAATTTATAATGGTAACAGCTAGCTTAGTAAAAGAGTTAAGAGAAAAAACAGGTGCAGGAATGATGGATTGCAAAAAAGTTTTAACAGAAACTGATGGAGATATGGAAAAAGCAATCGATTTATTAAGAGAAAGAGGAATTGCAAAAGCAGCTAAAAAATCAGGAAGAGTTGCAGCTGAAGGATTAGTAGAAGCATATATCTCAGAAGATGGAAAAGTAGGAGCAATTGTGGAAGTGAATTCAGAAACAGACTTTGTTGCTAAAAATGAAGAATTTAAAACATTTGTTATGAATGTAGCTAAACAAGTTGTTGAAAAGAATCCAAAAGATGTAGAAGAATTATTAAACCAAGAAGCCATATTTGAAGATGGAAAAACAGTTAATGAAGCATTAGTAGGAAAAATAGCTACAATCGGTGAAAATCTAAGTATCAGAAGATTTGCAAGATTTGAAACAAAAGGATTATTAGAATCATATATTCATGGTGATGGAAAAATAGCAGTTTTAATAAATATGGCAAAAGGTGATAAAGAAGTAGCTAAAGACTTATGTATGCAAATTGCAGCAGCAAGACCAGAATACTTAAATGAACAATCAGTTCCAGCAGAAAGAGTAGAAAAAGAAAAAGAAATCTTAAAAGTACAAACAATGAATGAAGGAAAACCAGAAGCAATTGCAGAAAAAATCGTACAAGGAAGAATTAGAAAATTCTTTGAAGAAATCTGTTTAGTTGACCAAGTATTTGTTAAAGATTCAAACATGAAAGTATCTGAATTATTAAAACAAAAAGATGCAGAAGTTGTAGAATTTGCAAGATTTGAAAAAGGTGAAGGAATCGAGAAAAAAGAAGAAAACTTTGCTGAAGAAGTTATGAATCAATTAAAATAAGATATGACTATTTAGGTATATTGTTAATAAGAATCTGACTCGACATAGCAATCAAAGATTGCAGTCGGGTAATCTAGAATCTTGTTGTCTAAAATAATAAGAACAGACCTCGAGTTACTCGAGGTCTGTTTCAATTCCATTGATGTGATAAAACACATCAGTGGTTACCTCAGACAATTTAGAAAAATTGTCTGAAGTCGGATCGCTTTCATATGCTTCAAGAGCTGAAGCATATTCGCTGGCATCTTCTTCAGATACTTCTCCTGAAGCTATAGCTTCTTCCACTATAGCTTCGGTATAGCCAAAGGCCCGAGAGTCTTCGGCCAACTGGAGAATCTCTGTCTCCGAATAGAAGCCAGCGCAGCTACAACCAGTAAGACTGAGCATGAAAGCTGTTGCCAAAAAAATTTTTAATTTTTTCTTCATAATTCTTCCTCCTTCTTAGGAAGAAAGACCATTACTGGTCTTGTTACACCACACAAAAAAGTGTGGCTAAGTTACAAAGGACAAAGTCCCATATACTTTATTATAGCACAAAAGTGGCATTTTTTCAATTATTTACAAACAGAAGAAACATAATATAAAGCTTTGAACAACTTTATATATCATTAATGTTTCAAATTTAAGAAAAAATTAATAAATTTCTTAAAAATACTGTATTTTTTTAAAATATATGATAGAATATCTCTGATAAGAATATAGTAAGGAGAGTGGAAAAATTGTCAGGGGCAAAATATAAAAGAGTATTATTAAAATTAAGTGGAGAAGCTTTAGCAGGAGAACAAAAGACAGGAATAGATGCAAAAACAGTAGGAAACATATGTGATAAAATAAAAGAAGTTGTAGAGATGGGGGTACAAGTAGCCATTGTTGTAGGTGGAGGAAATTTTTGGAGAGGTAGAAATGGGCATCAAATGGAACAAACAACAGCAGACTATATGGGAATGCTAGCAACAGCTATGAATGGATTAGCTTTACAAGACGCTTTAGAAGCAAGGGGACTTTATTCAAGAGTACAAACTGCAATTGAAATGAGAGAAATTGCAGAACCATTTATTCAAAGAAAAGCAGAAAAACATTTGGAAAAGGGAAGAATTGTTATATTTGCTTGTGGTACAGGACATCCATATTTTACAACAGACACAGCAGCGGTACTAAGAGCAACAGAAATTAAAGCAGATATTATTCTTTTAGGAAAAGCAATTGATGCAGTATATTCTGCAGATCCAAAAGTACAACCAGATGCAATTAGATTTGAAGAAATATCATATTTAGATGTTTTAAATAAAGATTTAAAAGTAATGGACTCAACAGCAACTGCTATGTGTAGAGATAATAATATACCTTTATTAGTATTTGGTATAGCAGACCCAGAAAATATCGTAAGAGCAGTAAAAGGTGAGAAGATAGGAACCATTGTTTCATAAGATAAACGTTTTTTATTTGAGAGGGAAAATGAAAGAGGATAAAGATTTATACGAAAGAAGCTACTTTCTCGATATGAAAAGTGGTGAAAAAGAGTATAAAAAGAAAAAGAAAAAAGAAAAAAAGAAACAGGATTATATAACAGGGCAAATCATAAATATGTGTGCTATTATTGGCATAGTATTACTAATTTTAATATTTTTAGTATTTTTCTATAAACCTAATATAATTGATTATTTAGAAGAAATAAAAAGTACATTTACCTATGGAATGATAAGCATATTAGGAATCATTACTATTTTAATTATATTGTTTAATATATTACTTAAAGACAAAAAGATATTAAGCAATTTATTAAAAATATTATTATTTTTTAATATCATTTGTTTAATTTTGTTTTTCTATATAGAAGCGATTTTAGACAATACATATAATAACGAAGAAAATTTTAGCAATATTTATGATACAAAAATAGAAAATAAAACAGATACAGAATATGTGGATGTTTGGAAAACATTGCTAGAACAAAAATTACAAACCAAAACAGAAAAGCAAGTTTTTATAGAGGAAAATATAACACAATTTCGATATTTTAAAATAAGAGTATATCTAGTATTTATCTTATATGTTGTTACCATGATGGCAAATACGTATATAATTTCAAAAATAGATAAAGGTATTAAAGGGAGAGATATATTAGAAAGAAATGATAAAATTTTATTTAAAAATAAAGTCAACATAGAAAAGGAGAGATAATTATGAATTATGAAGATTTAAAAGAAAGAATGGGAAAAACCATCAATAATTTTGCTGAAAAATTAGCAGAAGTTAGAGCGGGGAGAGCAAACCCTGCCATATTAAATAAAGTAAAAATAGACTATTATGGAACACCGACACCAATTAATCAAGTAGCAGGAATTTCTGTTCCAGAAGCAAGATTAATCGTTATACAACCATGGGATTTGAGTGTTTTAAAAGAAATTGAAAAAGCAATCTTAGCTTCAGATATTGGAATTAATCCAAATAATGATGGAAAAGTCATAAGACTAGCTTTCCCTGAATTAAATGAAGAAAGAAGAAAAGAATTGGTAAAAGATGTAAAGAAAATGGCAGAAGAAGCAAAGGTAGCAATAAGAGCAATTAGAAGAGATGGTATTGAAGAAGCAAAAGCAGAACAAAAAGAAGGAAATATGACAGAAGATGAATTAAAAAATGCAGAAAACGAAATACAAAAATTGACAGATAAACATGTAGAAGAAATTGATGAAATTTTAAATAAAAAAGAAAAAGAAATCATGAGTGTATAGAATAGAAATATTTATTTTCATTAAGTAATATATTTATCTTTTAAGAAAGGTCAAACAAGAGTATGGACTTTAAAAAAGAATTAAAACAATATCAGAACTTAATTAATAATGAATTGAAAAAATATATAGAAACAAAAAAATGTCCAGAAGAAATATTAAATTGTTCAATGGAATATAGTTTAATGGCTGGAGGAAAAAGATTAAGACCTATTTTAGTGATTGCAACATATCAAATATTCAAAGATGATATTCAAGAGTGTATGCCATTTTCGGTAGCGATTGAAATGGTACATAATTTTTCCTTAATTCATGATGACTTACCAGGAATTGATAATGATGATTTTAGACATGGAAAACCAACTAATCATAAACAATTTAATGAGGCAACAGCTATATTAGCAGGAGATGGATTATTAAATTATGCATATAGAGTTATTAGTCAAAATTTAGAAGATTCTAGAAAAGAAGATTTAACAAAAAAGATAAAAATATTTCAAGAATTTTCAAATGCAGTTAATAAAATGATTATAGGAGAGTTTGTGGATACTGAGGTTGAAGGAAAACAAATTTCAGAAGAAACTCTAGAATATATTCATCAAAATAAAACAGGAGCTTTGTTAACATTATGTGTTAGAATGGGAGCAATACTTGCAGAAGTTTCTCAAGAAGATTTGGATAAATTAACATCTTATGCAGAAAAAATAGGATTAGCATTTCAAATAAAAGATGATATCTTATCAGAAGAAGGAAATGAAGAAATTTTAGGAAAACCGGTAGGAAATGACAGGATATTAAAAAAATGTACATATGTTTCTAAATATGGATTAGAAGTAGCAAAGGAAAAGTTAGAAGAATTAACAAAAGAAGCAATAGAAGAATTAAAGATATATAATGAAAAGGCAGAATTCTTAGTAGAATTAGCTAAATATATAAAAGAGCGTAATAAATAAGGGGAGAATAAACATGTTTGATAAACAGTATATGCCTAGACATATTGCTATTATCATGGATGGGAATAGAAGATGGGCAAAAGCACAGGGCAAACCTGCTAGTTTTGGACATAAAGCAGGAGCTAAAACCTTAGAAAAAATTGTTAGATATGCAAATAAAATAGGATTAGAATATATTACTGTATATGCATTTTCAACAGAAAATTGGAAAAGAACAGAAGAAGAAGTAAAAGCACTCATGATGCTTTTACAGAGTTATTTAGATGATTATTCCAAAAGGGCTGATACAGAAAATATTCGTGTAAAAATATTAGGAGATATATCTGCATTAGCACCAGGAATGCAGAAAAGTATATATAATTGTATGGAAAGAACAAAAGATAATACTGGTGTTACCTTTAATATTGCTTTAAATTATGGAGGAAGAAATGAATTAGTTAAAGCAATAAAACAGATAGCACAAGAAGTAAAAGAAGAAAAAATCGATATACAAGATATATCAGAAGAAATGGTTTCAAATAACTTATATACAAAAGGTGAACCAGATCCAGATTTGTTAATTAGAACAAGTGGAGAACTACGATTAAGCAATTTTTTACCATGGCAATTAGTATATAGCGAATTTTTATTTATTGATAAAAATTGGCCAGATTTTACAGAAGAAGATTTGGATAATGCCATTATAGAATATGAAAAAAGAACCAGGAAATTTGGAGCAAATTAAAAACAAAAAGAAGAAAAAAGAAAAGGAGTCGTTATGGATATAAAAAGAATCACATCAGGCTTATTAGGATTTCCATTAGTATTAATCGTATTAATTATTGGAAATGTTTATATAGTAGATGTTGCCTTAGCAATTATTGCTATATTAGCAATGGATGAATATTTTAATGCAATTTCAAAAATTGCAAAACCAGTAAGGTGGATAGGGTATCTTAGTTGTATTAGTATAGCTTTAATACATGTTATCCCAGAAACATATTTACTACCAACAGCAATTTTAGCAATTCCTACATTATTATTAATCTTATTTATTCAAGTTATTATAACAGAAATGAAAACCAATTTTAAAGATATAGCCTATACATTATTTGGAATTTTATATGTTGTTATGTTATTGATGTTTTTTGCGAAAATCAACGGAATGGAAAATGGAAATATTCTAATTTGGTATGTGATATTTGCAGCATGGGGAACAGATATATTTGCCTATTTTATTGGAAAATATTTTGGAAAGCATAAATTTAGCAAAATTAGTCCAAACAAATCGATAGAAGGTTGTATAGCTGGAACAATTGGTGGAATACTAATCATGCTAATATATACATATATAGTGAATACTTTCTGGGAAATGGGATATTCATATGTTATAATAGGAGTTATCGGATTTGCATTAAGTATCATTGGCCAAGTAGGGGATTTTGCGGCTTCTAGTATAAAACGATATGTAGATATAAAAGATTATAGTAATCTAATTCCAGGACATGGTGGAATGTTAGATAGAATTGATAGCTTAATATTTTTAGCACCTTTTGCATATGTATTATTTATGCTTATATAGAAAATGGTCTATTGGGGACGTTTCTTTTTGGACATTTTATTTTAGATAATTTTATCTTTAATGAGGAGGAAGAATTTGATAACGTTTATTATATCTGCTATAAAAATTATTATATTATTAGGTTTTTTAATCTTGATACATGAACTTGGCCACTTTTTAGTGGCCAAACTTTGTAAAGTAAAAGTAAATGAATTTTCTATTGGTTTTGGACCAGGAATATGGAATAAGCAAGGAAAAGAAACAAAATATTCATTAAGAGCAATTCCTTTACGGAGGATATGTTAGTATGGAAGGAGAAGATGAAGCATCAGAAGATGATAGGTCTTTTTCTAAGGCAAGTATTCCAAAAAGAATTGGAATATGTGCTGCAGGAGCCATTGTAAATATTTTGTTTGCTGTGATAGTTTATTTTATTGTCATGGCAACGTCAGGAGTATATATTTCAAATGTTGTAGATTCTACAATTCCTGGATATGCAGCAGAGCAAGCAGGAATTCAAAGTGGAGATACTATTGTAGAATTAAATGGAGAAAAAGTAAATAATAAATATGACTTAGATAAATTTATGGAAAGTGTTACTGGAGAAGAAATTCTTGTAAAAGTAGAAAGAAATGGAGAAACTTTAGAATTTAATGTGAAACCTACAGAAGTACAATCAAAAGTCACAGGAATGTATCTAGATGACAAATGTCAAGTTATCATGGTAGATAAAGGAAGTAGTAGTGAAAAACAAGGAATACAAGCAAATGATGTTATTACGAAAATTAATAATGAAGAAACCAATGGAGATACAAATAAAATTATCGAGGTATTGCAACAACAAGGGATAGGAAATATTGTTTTAACAATTCAAAGAGGAAATGCAGAAGTCAAAATAGAGTTTACACCTGATTATGTTTCTACCTATTATTTAGGTGTTAATATGAAAATGGCACCAGATACATTTTTTAATAGATGCTATTATGGATTAGTTGAAACAAAAACTTTTGTATTTTCGATAGTAGATAATGTAAGACAATTATTTACAGGAAATGTTGGCATAGACCAAATGACAGGACCAATAGGAATAGGAGAAATGGTTTCTCAAACAAATGGATTTAAAGAATTTATTCATTTAATGGCCTTAATCTCTATTTCTTTAGGAGTAACAAATTTATTACCAATTCCAGCATTAGATGGAGGAAAAATATTAATTTTAATTATAGAAGCAATAAGAGGAAAACCAATGAAACAGGAAAACGAAATTAATATACAATTATTGGGATTTTCCATATTAATTGCATTGTCTATTTATGTTTCTTATAATGACATATTACGATTATTTTAATACCTAATTGAGAGATTAGGAAAATTAGGACAATTAGGGAATTTGGGGCAATTGGGGACGTTTCTATTTGGACATTTTTTATTTTGATGGAGTAGAATATTATCAAAAATATAATAAGAGTATAAAGACAAAACAAACATATAAAAAAATTAGGTATCTAATAACAGGAACTTGAAATTTAATTTTAAGACTGCTTATTAGATACCTTTAAATTTTAATATATAAAAGATATTTTTTATAAATATAATAATTTTTATAAATAATCCTTTTTGTTTGTGTTAAACCAATATAAAATATATAATTTTGTTTAAAGCAGAAAAAGAAG
Organism: uncultured Clostridia bacterium; assembly: GCA_944393375.1. GTDB lineage: Bacteria > Bacillota > Clostridia > TANB77 > CAG-508 > CAG-269. Next base: position 16,822 of record CALXZX010000046.1, read on the forward strand.
AAAAATTATTGACTAAAAAAAATGCGAATGGTATAATGGTAATGTCAAAAATTATACAAAATTGTAAAAAGATAACAAATATAGATAAACGAAAGATTTTAAAGGAGAGAAACTATGAAAAAAGTAAAAATAATAAAATTTGTTTCAATTGTATTAATTTTAACAATACTCGCATATAGTTTATTAGTATTATTTAATAATAATAAAACATATGCTGTTTCCCAATGGATTAGTTCAGATATAAATGGAATTGATGAATCATTATACCCAGGATTTAAAGAAAGAATAAAAAGCTTACAAGCCCAATATCCTAATTGGACATTTAAAATATTATATACAGATTTAAATTGGTCTGATGTTATCGCAAATGAATATGTAGGACATAATTCTGGCCCTAGAAATATGATACAAGCAACAACAAATTATCAAGGTCAATGGATTTGCCCAATTTGTTCATATGAAAATAGTTCATGGAGATGTGCATCACAAGCAGCTATTGAATATATGATGGATCCAAGAAACTCTTTAAATTCATCAGATATTTTCCAATTTGAAGAATTAACAATTAATGGTTGTGATATAAATGCAATTAATTCAATGATAAATGGTACATTTTTACAAGGACATGCTAATGAAATTGCAAATTCAGCAAATGCCACAAGCATTAACCCATACTATATAGTGGCAAGATTAATCCAGGAACAAGGAAGAAATGGTTCTGCAACATCTTCTGGAGCTAGTGGATATTATAACCCATTTAATATAGGAGCAACAGGAAATTCAGATGCAGAAGAAATTGAAAATGCGATCAACTATGCAAGAAATCATGGTTGGGATACATTAGAAAAAGCAATTACTGGTGGAATTAACTTTTTAGCAAGTGGTTATATCAATCAAGGACAAAATACATTATATTTACAAAAATTTGATGTTGAAAATAACTATAACGGATTATATTGGCATCAATATATGCAAAACTTAATGGCAGCACAAAATGAAGGAACAACTTTGAAAAATACATATTCAAGCATAAATTCAATTAGTTCATCACATACATTTATTATTCCTTTATATAAAAATATGCCAAGTACAGCATGTAGTAGACCAGATGGAAGTGCCAATGCTACAGTATCAGGAGATATTGTAAAAATCAACGCAAATGGTGGATTAAATATGAGAAATGCACCAAATGGTTCTGTAATAGGTGCTGTATCTAGTGGAGAAATTGTTACAAGAATTGAAAAAGCAACATCAAAAGTAGCAGGAACTTACTGGGATAAGATAAGAAAATCAAATGGTGAAGAAGGATATGTAGCTAGAGAAACTTATGATTATGAAACAGAATATAAATTATACTTATTACCACTAGGAGATGATGGAAACAGTAACACAGGAAATAATAATAGTGGAAATACAGGGGATACTGGTAATACAGGTAATACAAATAATGGAAATTCTGAAAATACAGGAAATAATGGAGAAAATGATAATATAACAAGTTATAAATTAGGTGACGTCAATAATGATGGAAATATAACGGCAAGTGACTATGTGTTAATTAAAAATCATATCATGGGAACGACAAGCTTAAATGATACTGCTAAAAGTGCAGCAGATGTAAATAAAGATGGAAGTATTAGTGCAAGTGATTATGTGTTAATTAAAAACTATATTATGGGAGTTATTACTTCATTTTAAATAGGTGAAATAGATTAAAAATAGTTTATAAAATAAAAAGGACCAGGAGGAACATATGAAAGTTAATTATAAAAGTATACTATGTGTTATATTAATTTTAGCAATAATAATGATATTTTCTCCAAGCTCACAAGCAGCAGGACTAGTTATTGCTTTCTCAAAATCAACAGCAAATGTTGGAGATTCTGTAACAGTAACTGTTACAGGACAAGGAGTATCAGGAAGAGTGAATTTAAGTGTATCAGGAAATGCTACATTATCTGAAAGTAGTGTATTTGTAGATAATGGTTCAGCTAGTGTAAATCTTACAGTAAATGGAACAGGTTCAATAAGAGTTACAGCAACAGCAGCAGATATGGCAGATTCTTCTACAGCGGCAGTATTTACAGGCTCAACAGGAGGAACAATTACAGTAGCAAATGAATCTTCAGGAGGTTCTTCAACATCAGGTAGTTCTTCATCTAGTGGAAGTACATCAGGTAGTTCTACTACTACAACACCAGAAAAAGAATCAGACAATGCGAATTTAAGTAATTTAGGAATTCGACCAAATGATTTTTCTGGATTTACTCCAGGAACTACTACATATAATGTTACAGTTCCAGAAGATGTAGAAAGTGTAGAAGTATATGCAACAGCACAAGATTCAGGAGCAACCATATCAGGAACAGGAAATAAAACTCTTGAATATGGAGAAAATGCTTTAAGTGTTGTTGTTACAGCAGAAGATGGAACAACAAAAACATACACGATTAATGTAACAAGAGAAGGCGAAGAACCAACAGAAGAAACGACAGAAGTTATAAATGGATTATCTAATATAACAATAGGTGATTTAGAATTAAATCCGTCTTTTAAAACAGATGTATATGAATATACAGTAAAATATATTGGAGAAGATACATCATTAGATATAGAAACAGTTGCAACAGACCCTAGCTATACAGTAGAAATATTAGGAAATGAAGACCTAAAAGAGGGAGAAAATACTATTACAATTCTAGTTAATGATAGTGAAGGAAATAATGTGGCAACTTATCAATTAACAGTTAATAAATCACTTGTAGATGAAGAAGCTTTAGCAAGAGAAGAAGAAGAAAGACAACAACAAGAACAAAGAAGAATGCTTATGATAGCAGGAGGAATCATTGCTCTTATACTTATCATAGTTATTATTATTGTGATAAGACGTAGAAGAAATAGAGCATATGCAGAGGAGTTTTCAGGTGTTCCATTTGCAGGAATAAATGATGAAGATGATTATTATAACAATTATGATAACTATGATGATTATGATAACTATAATAATGATAATCAGTTTGATAATTATAATAATGAACCCGAAAATGAACAGGATGCTTTCTTACAACAAGAAAATGATATAGAAGTAGAAGATTTACCAACAGAAGAAAATCAAGAAACAAGTAATCAGTTAGAACTTGGAGATAGTCAAGAACAAAAAGAAAAAGAAAGAGCAAAAAGAGATTTTCTAGCAGGATATAATTCTGATTATACTGATGAGTATGAAGAAGATAGGCTATCAAAAGGAAGAAAAAAAGGAAAAAGATTTAAATAGAAAGATAGTAGAAAATACCTATTTACATTAAAGTAAAGGTATTTTCTGTTTTTATATATTCAAAAAATAGTTATTTAAAATTCATACAAATACATTGAAAAAGATAAATAAAATATGGTATAATCAAAAACATGAATAGAAGAAATGTGAAAGAGATAATAAATAATTTAATAATAAATTTCGAAAAAATAATAAAAAGTATTCCTAAAAAAGTAAAAATAATTGGTGTGTCAATACTAATATTGATTGTTCTTTGCAGTCTAATTTTTATATGGATTAGAGAAAGTCAAAAACAAAAATATGTAGAATATGATGGAGAAAATTTAAATGAAAGTAAATATCCAGGATATAAAGAATTGATAGATAAATTGAAGGAAGAATACCCCAATTGGACATTTACACTATTCTATACAAAATTAGATTGGGAAGAAGTTATTACAAATGAAGGACATAAAGATAATACAGAATATCCAACAAATTTAATTCCAGATTCTTCAGAATATCCAGAAGATTGGAAATGTGAAATAGATAAAGATAGGACTTTTGACAATGGAACATGGTTATGTGCTTCTGATAAAGCAATAAAATATCAAATGGACCCTAGAAATATATTAAATGACGAAAATATATTCCAATTTGCTGAATTGAGATATGTAGAAGGGGCACAAACGAAAGAAGGTATTTATGAAATAACAGAAGGTTCTTTTTTAGAAGGGGATAGTATTTCAGAGGCGTTAATACAAGCTGGTAAAAATGCTAATTTAGACCCATATTTTATAGCTTCTAGATTAATCCAAGAACAGGGAAGAAATGGAACTGTATTGTCAAGAGGATGCGAATATAATAATGCAATTGTATATAATCCATTTAATATAAATGCAAAAGGAAATTCACAAGAAGAAATTATTCAAAATGCAGCACAATATGCATATGAACAAGGATGGGATAGCTTGGAAAAAGCGTTAATTGGTGGTGTTGAATTCTTAAAAGAAGGATATATTAATGTAGGACAAAACACTTTATATTTACAAAAATTTGATGTGGTCAATCAAGATGAAAGTTTATATACGCATCAATATATGCAAAATCTATTAGCGCCACAATCAGAAGCTAGTAATATGAAAGAAATTTACGAAGCTTCTAATACAGTAGATGCACCACTAAATTTTATTATTCCTTTATATGAAAATATGCCAGAAGAAGTATCTGAAAGATAATAGAGATAAAATATTGTACAGGAAGAATTGACATTACATGAAATATGCGATAAAATTTGTCCTGTACAATAACATGCCACTATAGCTCAGTTGGTAGAGCAACGGATTCGTAACCCGTAGGTCAGCAGTTCGATTCTGCTTAGTGGCTCCAATAAGTAAAATCGTCGCACCAGGTGAAAGTATTGATAAATCAACTGTGAAAGGTTGATTTTTTTGTCGCCTTTAACTTGAAAAAGGAAAGATGGTGTGGTATGATTAAAATTGTAAAAAAGAAAAACAAAATACGAGAAGAATTACTCTCTAAAATTGAATGGGCTTGTAGTTTGAATTCTATAAAACTTGAACACATAAGGATATATGAAGGTTGTTTAAGAATT
>CALXZX010000047.1 GCA_944393375.1 uncultured Clostridia bacterium
GAAAGTATCTATAAATATTTTTTGGTTGAGACATTTTCTCAAATGATTTATTAAGACATTATCATAAATGAATCAGATCCTTCAATAATTTAAGAAAATTTTCATTTACTATTTTTATTTCTTATGATATAATAAAATATAGAATGCGTTCTACAGAAATAACAATTATTCTTAGAAATCCATAAAATAAAAAGAGGTTCTTATGAAAAAAGAAATAAATACATACATTTCTATAAATAATGAAGAATTTTTAAGTATTATTGAAGAATTAATAAATAATAAGACTGTACAGGAAATGAAGAAGTATAGACAACATTATGAAACCAGTTGTTTTGACCATTGTTATATGGTTTCTTATTATTGTTATTTAATATGCAAAAAATACCATTTAGATTACATTTCAGTAACTAGAGCCGCCATGTTGCACGATTTATTTTTGTATGATTGGAGAATTAGACAACCTAACAGAAAAGGATTACATGCTTTTACTCATGGAAAAACTGCTTGTGACAATGCAAGTAGATTATTTAATTTAAGTCAAAAAGAAAAAGATATGATTCTTACTCATATGTGGCCTGTCACAATGAAATTTCCAACTTCACTTGAAGGATTGATTTTAACTTTTGTAGATAAATATTGTGCTATGTCTGAAACTTTTGAAGTATTAAAATTTAAAATGTTTACGAAAAAATCTTTCCGTTATGCTTATGTGTTTTTTAGCTTATTAATGTTACGATTTTAAAATATGTTCTACATATAAAAACGTTTCTTATATAAGAAACGTTTTTGGTATTTATAGTATACTATTTACTCTTTTGAAATTTATCTTTTAGTCTCCACCAAATATATCAAAGATTTCTCCCATAAATGATTCTTTTTTTCTTTTACGAGGATATTGGTTATTTTTATAATATTTGTCATCATAGTCGTCATCATGATAATGATTTCTTTCTGAATATTTTTGTTCATACTTATTATCACGATATTCTTTATTTTCACGTTTATATTCATAATGTTCTCTATTATATGTTTCTTCTTTTTCAATTAATTTTTCTAGTTCTCCTCTATCAAGCCAAATTCCTCTACACTCTGGGCAATAGTCAATTTCTACTCCCTTCTTTTCAGACATTAGTAATGTGACATCTTTACATACTGGACATTTCATACACATACCTCCTATAATAAATTATATTATACATCCCGATTTGGGTCATTATATATAGTTCTCCTATGTTTGTCAATAAATTCCTATGAATTCAATAAACTTTTTATTTTCTATTCTCTTTTTATCTTTTTTGTAATATAATGGCAGTGTATAAAGAATATAACTATATTTTTTATCTATTATATATAAAGAAAATCAGGTGATTTTATGAAAAAAATTTTATTCAAAGGCTGTGGAACAGCTATCAGTACACCTTTTGATGAAAATGGTGTTAATCTTAAAGAATTTAAAAGACTTATTAATTTTCAAATTGAAAATGGCGTAGATGCCATTATCGTGTGTGGAACAACAGGAGAATCTTCTACCATGACAGAAGAAGAAAAAGATGCTACAATTTCTTGTGCTGTCAAAACTGCAAATGGAAAAGTGCCAATTATTGCAGGTACTGGTGGTAATAACACAATAAAGGTTATCGAAAATTCAAAAAAAGCAGAGGCTCTTGGCGTTGATGGACTTTTAATTGTTACACCTTATTATAACAAATGTACACAAAAAGGATTGGTTGAACATTATAAATTAATTGCTGAAAGTGTATCTTTACCAATCATATTATATAGTGTGCCAAGTAGAACTGGTGTGAATATCTTGCCAGAAACTTGTTTAGAATTATCTAAGATGGATAATATTGTTGCTATCAAGGAAGCAAGTGGTAATTTATCACAAGTAGCTGAAATTGCACACTTATGTGGAGATAATTTACATATTTATTCAGGAAATGATGACCAAATATTACCAGTATTATCCTTAGGAGGACTTGGTGTAATCTCTGTTTTATCAAATGTAAAACCACAATATACGCACGAAATGATTCAAAACTTTTTTGATGGTAATATAAAAAAAGCTACCAAAATGCAATTAGATGCTTTACCATTAATAAAAACTCTATTCTCAGAAGTTAACCCTATTCCTGTTAAAGCTGCTTTAAATCATATTGGCTTTGATTTTGGAATTCCTAGATTGCCACTTACCAAAATGAGTAGTGATAAAGAACAAAAATTAATTGGAGAATTAGATAAATTAAATTAATATGAATAAAATGAATGAATTTTAAAATACTATAAACAACAAATATATATATATATAGTGAAAAATGTAAATTGAAAATATACTATTAAATTTTATTAAATATGGAGGTATCAAATGTTAAACGTATTTGTAAATGGTTGTAATGGAAAAATGGGAAATGTGGTATGTAATTTAGTAGAAGAAAATGAAAATATGCAAGTCATTGGTGGATTTGACAAAGTAAGTTATTCTGATTCTCAATTTCCCATTTTTACAGAAGTAGAAAATATTAATGTAAAACCTGATGTCATCATCGACTTTTCACTTCCTGTTGCAACACTAAATATATTAAATTATGCAAAAACAAATAAAATACCAATGGTTATTGCAACAACTGGATTTACAGATGAAGAAACAAAAATAATTGAAGAAGCAAGTAAAACAATTCCTATCTTTAAATCTGCCAATATGTCTTTTGACATTATGCTTATGAAAAAAATTGTTTCTTGGCTTGCACCTTTCTTAAAAAACACAGATATTGAAATTATTGAAGCACATCATAATAGAAAAGTCGATAGTCCAAGTGGCACTGCACAAATGTTGGCAGATAGTATTAATGCATCTTTAGGAAATACGCTTCATTGTGAATATAATAGGCATGATAAACATGAAAAAAGAGATAAAAACGAAATTGGTATGTCTTCTATTAGAGGAGGAAATATCGTCGGAGAGCATTCTGTGCAATTTATTGGAAATTTTGAAACTTTCGAAATTAAACATACTAGCTATTCTAGAAATGTATTTGCAGAAGGTGCTTTAAGAGCTGCTGAATTTATTGTAAACCAACAACCTGGTATGTATGCCATGGAAGATATGTTTGATTAGGGACATTTAGGGACGTTTCTGTTTGGACATTTTATGTTCAAAATATATAAGAATGCATTTTAAAAGTAAGATGAATCATTCATCTTACTTTTGTTTTTGAAAAAATCTATTTAATGTGTTAACCTTATTCAAACATAGGATATTGTCCTGCATTTTTCCATTTTATTAATTGAATATCATTAATTCTATTTTTCGTTTCCACATATTCATTTAAAATATCTACTAAAACTTTTCCATTTATATCTTTATCTCCCTTTAATTGTTGTTCATTTATAGAAGTAGCATTATTTTCCAATATATTTCCATATCCTTCTTGTAAATTTTCTAAATAAAAACAATTTTTTAATGTTTCACTACCACTTCCTACAATACCACCTCTATTTCTAGAAGATTTTAAAATTCCTGTGTTATAGCAATTTTCTATTATTAAGTTTGCTTCGTTGTATCCTACAATTCCACCAGTCGAAGCATAAGATGTTCCATTTACTAATTCTATATCTCCAATATTATATGAATTATATACATAGTTGTTATAATTTCCCCTAGATTCACCTATAATTCCTCCAGCACCACTTCTCCATTTTCCTGTAAGATTCGCTAAATTTGCACAATTTATAAAATAGCAGTTTCTTGCATCTTCACATATTCCTCCAACAGCTTGACCGTGTTACAGTTATTTGATTACAACAGTTATATATGTATGATGAAATTGCTACCTGTACGATTCCTCCTGCACTATTTTCCGACAATACATCTCCCTGTATTGTCAGATTTCGTATAGTAGCATTTTGTATAGTTCCAAAAAAGCCAATACTATTAATATATATATTCTTTATCATCTTTCCATTACCATTGAAATTTCCCCAAAAAGAAGTAGTACTTCCTCCTATTGTTTTAAATCCCTTTCCATTACTAGAAAGTTGTTCTCTTATTTCTGTATTCCCTTCTCCACCTAAATAAACATCATATTCTTTTGTTTTCCAATCATTATATGATGTTTTGGACAAGAAATCCAAATCTTGCATTAAACATATATACTTATTTTCATAAGTTTTTCCACTATTCACATCTTCCGAAAAAGCTACTAAATCCTCTATATTCCATATCTCATACGGTTTTTCTTCACTTCCATCTAATGCTTCTCCGTCTTTTCCTGTTGTAATATCTCCTGGATATTTATCTTTTATGATATCATAAGCACCTTCTACATTCCCATCTTTATCCACTATATAATATCGATTACTTTCGTTAAATATAACCTCAAAATTCTCCTCCATATCTCTTACTTCTGTTTTTCCTTCATCTGTTTCTTTATCTAACTCACTTTGTAATTCACTTTCTTCAATATTTCCATATTTGTTATTTCCCATTGCTTGTACGGTTGCTTTTTCTACAATTTCTTTTTCATTAACTATTTCACTTTGTTCCTTTGCATTTCCTGCATTTTTTATTAATCCATTATCACCTGTTATGGCATTTATTGTGATTCCAGCTAAAATTAGTAAGATAATAATTGTAATTGCTAATGCTACTAATGTAATTCCTTTATCTTTTTCAAAATCTTTTGTTATCACTTCTTTTCCTCCTTTATATTCTCCTTTTAGTTAGATATTCTAAGAAAATATAAAGTAAGAAATATATTGAAAAATAAAGGTTTAAAGAAATTTATTCTATTCCTTCTCATTATAATTTTATTTTAATAAATTTATTTATTTTTTATTGACATCACTACTATTTATTGATATCATTTCTATGAAAAAAGTTTCTTGGAGTATCTAACTCTAAGAAACTATTTTTCATATATAACTTGTATGTCAAAAAATTAAATTGTTATAAGTAAAAAAGATGAGTAACCTCATCTTTTTATTCTTCTAAATTTTATGCTTTTTTATCTTCTTCAGTTGCTGTTTTTTCTTCAGTTTTTTTAGAATCTTCTTTTACTTCTTCTTTAGCTGGTTCTTCAGCTTTAGCTTCTTCTACTTTTTCAGCTTTTTCTTCTTTTTTAGGTTCTTCTACTTCTTTAACTTCTTCAACAACTTCTTCTGAAACTGTATCAACTGTTTCTTGAACAGCTACATTTTCTGTTTCAACAGCTGGTGCTTCTTCTGGAGCTTCCTCTACTGCTGGTTCTTCTACTAAATCTTCTTTAATAGTAATTTCTCTATCTTCAATTCTTGCTCCAACTTGTTCCTTAGTCTTAGCAGCTTTACCTACTCTATCTCTTAGGTAGTATAATTTTGCTCTCCTTGCCTTACCTACCCTTACTAATTCTACTTTTTCAACTAATGGAGAGTGTACTAAAAATGTTTTTTCAACACCTACACCATAAGAATTTTTTCTTACTGTAAATGTTTGGTTCACTCCTCCACCTTGTACTTTTATAATGATTCCTTCAAAAACTTGGATTCTTTCTTTATTTCCTTCTTTTATTCTTACGTGTACTCTTACTGTATTACCAACTTTTAATTCTGGTATTTTATTTTTCAATTGTTCATGTTCAATTGATTTTATAATATCCATTTTAGAATTTCCTCCTTTTCTTTTTATTGTCAAGGGACACACCTTACCTTTAGGTCTATCCACTTAGGTTAAGGTATGTCCCCTACCCTTGTGATTTATTGTTGACCTTTGATAACATGTTCTCCTTTTTCTATTTTTCTAATAACTCTGGTCTTTTTTTCTTTGTTATTTCTAAAGATTTATCTTTTCTCCATTTTTCTATATTTTGGTGGTGCCCTGAAAGTAATACTTCTGGAACTTTCATTCCTTCAAAAACCTCTGGTCTTGTATATTGTGGATATTCTAGAAGTCCATTCGAAAAGCTTTCTTCTTTTATAGAATCTTCTTTTAAAACACCTTCTACATATCGACTGACACTATCTATTAGCACCATTGCTGGGATTTCTCCACCTGTTAACACATAGTCTCCTATAGATATTTCTTCATCTACAATTTTATCCAATACCCTTTGATCAATTCCTTCATAATGCCCACAAAGTATAATTAAATGGTTTTCTTTTGATAATTCTTCTACCTTCTTTTGATTTAATGGCTTTCCTTGTGGTGACATATAGATAACTTTTGCATGTTTATCTTTTATAGACTCATATGCATCATATACTACATCTGGTTTCATTACCATTCCAGCACCACCACCATAAGGTGTATCATCTACTTTTTTATGTTTATCTTTTGAAAAATCTCTAATATTAATTAGATTAATATCAATTAGGTCTTTTTCAATTGCCTTTCCAATAATACTTTGATTTAATATTTCAAACATTTCTGGAAATAGTGTTAAAACATCAAATTTCATAAAATACTCCTTTTATATTAACCCAGGAAGTAAGTGTACAATGATTTTTTTGTTTTCTATATCAATTTGTTTAATTACATCCTGTATGGCTGGTAAAAGAATTTGTTTTCCTTGTTTATCTTTTACAACATATATGTCATTACTGCCAGTATTGAATATATCTTCTAAAGTTCCTAATAAAATTTGTTCATCTGTATAAACTTCTAGTCCAAGTAAATCTACGATATAATATCTTCCTTCTTCTAATTCTTCTACTGAATCTCTAGAAACTGTTAGATAACTATTTCGAAGCATTTCTGCTTGTTCTACTTTGTCTATACCTTTGAATTTTATTAATACCATATCTTTATGATATTTTACTTCTTCAATTTCATATTCTGTTTGATTACCGTTTTTTTCGACATATACTGTTTTTAATTCATCAAATCTTCTAATATTATCTGTAAATGGTTTTACTTTTACCATTCCTTTTATTCCAAATGTATTGACGATTTGACCAATTTCTAGATTTGGTAACATATTGGTTACTCCTATTATCCTAAAAATTCTACTGATGCTTTTTTATGTTCTTTATTTGCAACAGCTTTCATAACATTTCTAATAGATTGCGCAATTCTACCTTGCTTTCCTATTACTTTACCCATATCTTCTTGGGCTACTTTTACTTCAAACGTAACAGATTTTCCTTTATCTATCGTATTGATTTCAATAGCATCTTTATTCTCTACTAAATTTGAAATGATAATTCTTAAAAATTCTTCCATAATTTCCTCCAACTAAACTTGTTCTTCTTTATTGTCCAAAGAAATTATTTGACTAGTTAGCTTTTTCTATTAAAGCTTTAACTGTATCTGTTGGTTTTGCACCATTTTTAATCCATTTTTCAACTTTTTCTTTGTCTAATACGATTGTTGCTGGATCTGTCATTGGATCATATGTTCCTATTTGCTCTATAATTTTTCCATCTCTTGAAGCTCTTGAATCAGCAACTACAATGTGATAGAATGGAGCTTTTTTCTTTCCTTGTCTTTGTAATCTTATTTTTACCATTTTTTGGTTCACCTCCTGAAAATCTTAGATTATGGGGACGGACTCAAATTTCCCTTTTGGGGATTTTGTCAACCCTCTAATCACTATATTTTTATATATAAATTTAAAAATTTAATAACAACTTAAAAATATATCTTTCTATTTCTATCTATATTTTAAAATTTAAAATTCTTTAATGTATTTTCATCAATTCCACTTAATAACTTCTTCATGCCACCTTTGTTATTTTTCATCTGTTTCATTATTTTTTGTGTCATTTCAAAAGATTTGATGAATTTGTTAATATCTTGTACTGTTGTTCCACTTCCGTTTTGCAATTCTTTGTCTTCTACTTGCATTTAATAATTTCGTATTTCGTTTTTCCTCTTTTGTCATTGAACAAATAATTGCTTCAATTTTAACAAATTCTTTGTCATCTACTTTTAAATCTTTTATTTGATTAAATCCTGGTATTAATTTTAATAATGATGAAAATGAACCCATTTTCTTTACTTGTCTAATTTGTGCTAAATAATCATCTAAATCCCATTCTTTTTTCTTCATTTGTTTTTCAAGCTGCTCTGCTTGTTCCATATCAAATGATTCTTCAGCTTTTTCAATAACTGCTAGAATGTCTCCCATTCCTAAAATTCTTTGAGCCATTCTATCTGGATGGAATACTTCGATATCACTTAGTTTTTCTCCAGTTGCTGCAAATTTAATTGGCTTTCCTGTTACTTTTTTAACAGAAAGTGCTGCACCACCTCTTGTATCACCATCTAGCTTTGTAAGGATAATTCCATCAATTCCGACATTATCACTAAAGCTTTGTGCAACATTTACTGCATCTTGACCTGTCATACTGTCTACAACAAGTAATATTTCATGAGGTTTAATATTTGCTTTTAAATTCTTTAATTCTTGCATTAATTCTTCATCAATATGTAGTCTACCTGCTGTATCTAAGATTACTACATCATTTAGTTTTGACATGGCAACAGATAATGCTTGTCTTGCAATATGCACAACATCTTTTGAATTTTCATTTGCAAAAACAGGTATGTTTAATTGTGCACCAACAACTTGTAATTGTTTAATAGCAGCTGGTCTATATACATCGCAAGCAACCAATAATGGTTTTTTACCTTGTTTTCTAAGTATATTTGCCAATTTTCCTGCTGTTGTGGTTTTACCTGAACCTTGAAGACCTACTAACATGATAATCGTTGGTGGATTTGGTGTAAAATTAATTTGACTTGTTTGTCCACCTAGTAGTTCTACTAGTTCATCTTTTACAATTTTTACAACTTGTTGTCCTGGAGTTAAAGATTTTAGAACATCTTGACCTAAGGCTTTTTCTTGAATAGTTGCAATAAATTCTTTTACGATTTTATAGTTAACATCAGCTTCTAATAACGCAAGTTTTACTTCTCTTAGCATTTCTTTTAAGTCTGATTCTGTAATTCTTGCTTTTCCTCTGATTTTTCTTGTAATTTCTTGTAATCTAGAAGATAATCCTTCAAAAGCCATATTTTTCAACTCCATTCATTTTTTATTCATATGTCTAAACTAAACAATTTAATTCTTTTTTAATATGTTCTAATACAACAGCTACTTGCTCATCTGAAGATTCTTTTTGAATCTTTGTTAATTCTGATAAAACTTGTTCAATCTTTTTTTCTTGATTTAACATCCTTTTCATAAACAATAGCTTTTCTTCATATTCAAAAAGCTTCTTTTCCCCCTTTTTGATGATATCTCTAACAGCTTGTCTTGTAATCTCATTGTTTTCTGCAATCTCTGATAAAGACAAGTCATTATTATAGTAGTCATTTATGAATTGAAATTGTTTTTCAGTTAATAATTTCCCATATAAATCACATAAAATACTGATTTCCACATTTTTCTCCATAAATAACGACTCCTTTAAAATGTAATGCTAATATACTTTACACTATTTTTTTCAATTTGTCAATATTTTTTTCGAAAAAAGTTTCCATTTGGGGACGTTTCTGTTTAGAACATTTTTTAAATTTTATCAATATAAAGAAATAATATATAATAAAAATTTATGAAATGACGAATGTGAATGAAATCATATTAGAAAAAATTAAAGTATCTAATAGGAGAATCTCAAATTTACTTTGAGAGGTGCCTGTTAGATACTTTTAATTTTTCTTTATGATGTAATGTTAGCCGAGGAATGTAATAAATTTTTATTATATATTATTTTAATAGTATTATTAGAAATGTCCCAAACAGAAACGTCCCCATTGGACCCATTGAATAATTGAATATTTTAATAATAATTATATCCACTATATCCATTATTCATAAAATTATTAAATCTTCTATTAGATATAGTAACAAATTTAATAGAATAAATATCACAATAGGTAATTGTATCACTTTCTAAAGAACGCAATAAAATATAACTTGCTCCAACATCCTCTAATATTCCAATTCTATCTACTAAATTATTGGTCCCTATCAAAAATTCTACTCTCATCAATTTTCCAATTTGTTCTCGTAAAAAAGCAGGTGTATAAATTGCATTTGTTAAAATCTCCGGTGAATCTTGATTAATCGTTACATTTCTATTTTCTCTTTTGTCTTGTCTCTCATCTCCCATAATAAACCTCCTTTATATTCCAATACTTACTTCTTTTATCTTACGTATTTGCATATTGACTTGTTGGACGATAAAAGCAATGTTCTCCCATTCTTGTATGAAATGTTCCAGAGCCATTTCTTGGAAAAGTTGTATCACAACTAGGTTTAAACGGATTTAAATACCACAAACATTCTCCGATTTCATTTAATCGATTTCCTGCTAACGCCCAATCTGCTATGTAATAATGTTCTTCTGTGGGATTCATATTATAGATATTTTGAGGATTGTATCGATTAAATAGTGTCTCTGTTGCACAATCAAATTGCCCTTGTTGAAAAATAATATTTCTCACACTACCACCTTGCGATATTCTTGCATATTCCCCCTCTGTGCTATTTACTCTATTTAAAATTACACTCGCTACTGCCTTCATTCCATTATCTCCTTCTCCTCCGAGCCTCACATTGAACAATTCTAGCAATTAACTCTCTATCCGAATATGCCATTTTCTTCACCTCTAATAATAAAGTATATGCAATATTGATTTTAGAAGTTCCAATTTTTTAGACAAATTCATCAATGAGATGAAAAAGGGATTTTGGGGACGGACTCATTTTTCCCTTTTTATTTGCAATATTGTAAAAAATATAGAATATAAAATAATGAAATGATTTTGCGCATCTAAATTTAAATATAGAAATTGTAAATAAAAACGTAATAAATGCTCATTTGCTAAAGGTTTATAGCAAAATGAGCATTTATCATTCTATGAAAATTTAGCTTATACAAAATTGTGTAATGACTTTATTTTCTATATTTTTAAATTTCTAAAATTTAAAAAAGGGAAAAATGAGTCCGTCCCCAAAATCCCTTTTTCATCCTATTTTCTTAATTCTGCACCTACTGTTTTTTCCAATTCAGCAATAATATTTTCCATCGCAACATTTACTTCTTCATCACTTAATGTTTTATTCTTATCTCTAAATGTTAAAGCATATGCCACACTCTTTTTATTCTCTCCTAGTTTTTCATTTCTATAAATGTCAAATAATTTTAATCCTTCTAATAATTTCTTAGCTTTCTTTGTAATAATTTTTTCGATTTGTCCAACCTCAACACTTTCATCAACAATAATGGCAATGTCTCTTTCTACTGCTGGGAATTTCGGAACTTCTACATATTTTCTATTATTTCTTGAATATTTTTCTAGTTTACTAATATTAATTTCTGCTAAATATACTCTTTTTTCAATATCATAATTATTTAAAACAACTGGATGTACTTCACCTAAAGTTGCAATCACATCCCTTCCAACTGTGATATTAGCACATCTTCCTGGATGATATGATTTATTCTTCGTTTCTCTTTCTACTTCATAATGATTAATATATGTTGCTTCTAATACATTTTCCACGATTCCTTTTAAGATATAGAAATCAACATCATCTCCATACATACCAATAGTTAAAATATTTTCTTGTAAAGGTACTTCTCCTTTTTCTACTTCACCATGCATGTTTTTATAATTTCTTGAAATATCAAATAATTTTACATTTTGATTTTTCTTATTAGCATTATTAGCTAATATTTGTAACATACTTGGTATGGTTGATGGTCTCATCAATTTGTATTCATCACTTAATGGATTTTGAATGGTGATTGCTGTTTTCTTTAATGTATCACTAATATTTGATTTTTCTAAGTCCTTTTCACTTAAAAATCCATAAGTATATATTTCTGATAAGCCACTATTCACAAGGACTTCTTGTATTTTCTTCTCTATTTTTTGTTCTTTATTTCTCATACCTAATGTGGTATCAGACTTGATTAATGTCGTTTCTAATTTGTCATATCCATAAAATCTTAATACTTCTTCTGCTAAATCTGCTAATTGTTCTACATCCATTCTAAAATATGGTGCAGTAGCAATATCATTTTCAACTTTTATGTCTAACTTGTTTAAAATAGCAATCATTTCTTCTTTAGAAATATGTGTTCCTAATAATTGATTAATTCTATCACTATCTAATTTGATTTGATGTACTTTTTGTTTTGTTGGATATACATCTACTTTTCCATCTACTACTTCTCCTGCATGTAAAATTTCTACCAATTCTACTGCACGATTCACTGCTCTTAATGCATTTTCTGGTGATAATCCTTTTTCGAAACGAGAAGATGCTTCTGTTCTTAATCCTACTTTTTTAGCTGTTTTTCTAACAGCTCCACCATAAAATACAGCTGATTCAAATACAACTGTTTCTGTATCATTTTCGATTTCTGAATTTAGTCCTCCCATAACACCTGCAATGGCTACTGCTTTTTTATCATCTGCAATAACTAAATCATTTTCATCTAATACTCTTTCTTGTTCATCTAAAGTGATGATTTTTTCATTGTTTTTTGCTTTTCTTACTGTAATATGTTTTCCTTCAATTGAATTAATATCAAATGCATGCATTGGTTGACCCATTTCTAGCATGACATAGTTGGTAATATCAACAATATTATTGATACTTCTGACACCACAAGCATTTAATCTTCTAACCATCCATTTAGGTGATGGACCAATCTTTACATTTTTTACAACTCTTGCAATATATCTGTAACATAAGTCAGGTGCTGTAATATCTACTTTTAATCCTTCGATTTCTTTTTTATCTTCTACTTTTAATTCATCAATATTTTTTCTAGGATTTTTAAATGGTTTTCCTAAAGATACTGCTGTTTCTCTCCCTAATCCTTCAATTGACAAACAATCTGGTCTGTTTGGTGTAATTTCAAAATCAATGATATCTTCTTTTAGTTCTAATACATCTACTAAATCTTTTCCTAAATCTTTTTCGTATTTGTCATCTAGAATGAAAATACCATCTACCACTTTATCTGGATAACTTGCTGGGTCAATTTCTAATTCTTCCATTCCACACATCATACCTTGTGATTCTACACCACGTAATTTTCCTGTGTGAATAGTTACACCTTTTGGTAACTCTGCTCCATCTTTTGCTACTGGTACAATTTGTCCAGTTTCTTCTACTTTAATGTTAGGTGCTGCTGTTACAATTTGAAGGATTTCTCCATTTCCAACATCTATTTTGGTTACTACTAATTTATCAGCATCTGGATGTTTCGTAACTTCTAAAATTTTTCCAACAACAACATTTTTTATGTTGTTTCCTTTTTGTTCTATGGTTTCAACCTTAGAACCTGTCATTGTTAAGATGTCTCCTAATTCTACTGTGTCAACATCTATATCACTATATTCTTCTAACCACTCTCTACTTGCTTTCATTTTATTTCATTCCTTTCTCGAGGTGCAAATCTGGTTGGAAAAGAATTCATTTTTCAACCTTCTATTCCCTTCTTATGTTATATATTTTCATTATCTATATTGTCCATATTGATTTCCTTGATTATATTTCTTAGCATTTTGCCAATTATTATATGATGGTGTAGATGGTACAACTCTACCTGGTCTTGTACTATGACTTCTGCTAACATCCTCTGTTCTTTTTCTACAATCTTCATCTACAGCAATTTCTTCCATCATTTTTCTTCTCTTTTCTTGAAAAGGTGTTTCTACATATGGAACTTGTTTTAATAAATTTTCATCTAATCTTAGCCAATATTTTGTATGTAATATATCTTCTGGATTAGTTGGTACGGCTATATGATTTCTAAACTCTTCGTCTTGTAACTTTTTCATAGCCTCAGCTAATGAATATGCTTTTTCCTTTCTTTTAAATAACGCCATTTTTCATTTCTCCTTAATCAATTAAATTTTTAATTAATTTTTGTTTATTTGTTAATTTATATATTATATAATTAACAATTCATTTTTCATTTTATGGTTATAGGTCTGTCCCTTTTGTTCAATTTTTGAACATTGGGGACAGGTCAAATCGTTCATTTTTTGAACGATTTGGCACGTCCCTATCGTTCAACTTAAAATTGTTTTAAGAATCTGATATCATTTTCAAATAATAATCTCATGTCTTCAATTCCGTATTTTGCCATGGCAATTCTTTCTACACCAAATCCAAATGCAAATCCTGAATAGATATCTGGGTCAATTCCACAATTTCTTAAAACATTTGGATGAACTTCTCCACATCCTAATAATTCTATCCATCCTTCTCCTTTACATACTTTACAACCTTTTCCACCACATACAAAGCATGATACGTCTGCTTCTGCTGATGGTTCTGTAAATGGGAAGTGATGTGGTCTAAATCTTATTTTCGTATTTTCTCCTAAACATTTTTTAGCAAACATCTCTAATGTTCCTTTTAAATCTGCCATAGAAATATGTTTATCAACCACTAATCCTTCTACTTGATGGAATACTGGTGAATGTGTTGCATCTACACTATCTGATCTGTACACAGCTCCTGGGCATATGATTTTGATTGGTGGTTTTTGATTTTCCATAACCCTTGCTTGAACAGGTGATGTTTGACTTCTTAATACGATATCATCTGTGATATAGAATGTGTCTTGAACATCTCTTGCTGGGTGGTCTGGTGGTGTATTTAATTTGTCAAAATTATATGTTGCCTTTTCTACTTCTGGACCATCAGCTATTTCATATCCCATTCCTAAGAATATTTCTTCTACTTCTTGTATAATTTTGGTAATTGGATGTAAAGATCCTAAAACAACTTTTTTGCTTGGTTCTGTAACATCAATTGTCTCATTTTCTAATCTTTTTAAAAGTTCTTGATTTTTAAATTCTTTTTCTTTACTTTGAATTAAATTTTCAATTTCTTCTCTTACTTTATTTACTAAACTTCCTATAACTGGTCTTTCTTCTGGAGATAATCCTCCCATTCCTCTTAGGATAAGCGTTAACTCACCCTTTTTTCCTAAGTATTTTACTCTTAACTCATTTAATTCTTTTAAATCTTTAGAATCTGATATCTCCTTAATAGATTTTTCTTTGATACTTGCAATTTGTTCTTTCATCTCGTCCATTCCTTTCTTTATAGTGGTTTATACTCTCCCGTTTTTTTGTATTGCCCATATTTTCTGTTTAAAAATGATGTCCTTTTTTCACTAATCTTTCTATTTTTTTCCGTAAGAAGTAATACCTTTTTATTTTTTCTTTTTTCTTTAAAATCACTAACATATTCTATTTTATCTGTAAAATGGATTTTTAGAATATATACGCCCCATTCATTTAAAAATAAATTTGGTTCTATCTTTTTGTTTGGAAATTCTAGTTTTGCTTCTTCAATATTTTTCATTAATTGTTCTTTTGTAAAGGTTTTTGAATCAAAATAATATTCAATACATTTTCCTTCATTATTCATATTTATCAACATCCTTTATTAAATTTTATTTAAAATTTAAATTCCTGTCATCAAAAAAACCATTTCTTCCTAGTTCCTATTAGGACGAAATGGTTATTTTCCGTGGTACCACCTAAATTTATTAGTATGTTTTATACTAACCTCGTTATAGTTTTAACGGTCCAACCGCCTTTTCCTACTATCATTTCAAAAAAGGACCTAAAAAGTGAATTTTCTATATACGATATTTAATGGTTTCCAGCCAATGACCATTTTCTCTTGTAAATATTTGAAATATATATACTTTGCTTTTTAATTGGTTTTGCTCTTTATTTCTTACAGATAATATTTTATCATAAAAAAGCTTGAAAAACAAGCCTTTTTTGAAAATATTTCTATTTTACCATTTTTAGAACATTTTTATCTTGCAGATTTTACTTTTATAATTGATGTTTTCCTTATCTCTTAGTTATTTTACATTTATATAAAAAAATGGTTTTAGATTTTGTAAATCTTTTTCATTTAATGAAACTTTATTTTCAAATATAATTGTTATTATACAATATAGATTATTTTGTATTTTGGTATGAATAGCCATTCCATTATATGATGTAGATGGAATAATGTAAAATTCTTTATTTTGCACAATAAAATTTTCAGCATTCTTTTCCATTTCATAAACTTGTTGATTATTTAATTCTTGGATACTCAGAGCAACTGTTATATTATCATCATAATCATACATACTTAAACTTCCATTATTGATTTTTTCTTTTACAAATTGGCTTACCTCATAACTAATTGTTTTTCTGTTATTATATTTTATACTTCTAGTTAATGTATTTATATTATTAGCATTTATTGAGTCTATTTGTTGTAATTTTTGAACCACGCTATTATAGCTTATTTTTGGTATCCATGTTACTGATGATATAAATGATAGAATGATTAAAAATTCTACTACTATGATTAATATTATATTTCTAAAACTATTTTTTGAAATTCCTTTCTCAAAATAATAAATATATACTGCTATATAACCTTTAACTACAGCCAATAGACAATAATCTATTGTTATCTCTTGGCATAACATGACTATATTTAATATAAAAGTAATACCTAATAATATGTATCCAAGTATTCTACTAGATTTTTGTTTAAAAATTAAAATCAAAACTATTGTTAATACTATTTTTTGAGCAATGTCTACTATCATTACGGCAGCTTCTATAAACTCTAAAAATGCATATCCATATGGTGATAAAATATATATTATTACATTTAATATAGTTAATGTCGTAGCTATAATTGTTGATATTGTAAAAATTTTCAAACCTATTTCTTTTTTTTCATTACGTATTTGACATATAGCAAAAATTATGAATCCAATAAGGTATAATCTAGTTCCTATCCCAAAAATTAAGCCTTCAGAGTATATATTAAAAGAAAATATAAAACTATATAATGTATATATAATAGTAAAAATCAAGAAAATAATATTCACAATTTTAATTTTTTTATCTTCCATCTTTGCATCCCCAAACTTTAATAATTCTAGTTTAAAACTATAATATCATATAAGGATTTTTTTATCAATAATTCTTATAATATTATACTTTTTATAGCTATAAAACTCCCATATTATCAAAATATAGGAGTTTCTTTTTAATTGCAACTACAATTATTATTCATATAATATTTCTTTTCTGCTAGTTTATCTTGAACACCTCTTAATGCTTCTCCAAATCTTTGGAAGTGAACGATTTCTCTTTCCCTTAAATACCTTAATGGGTCTAATACATCTGGATTATCTCTACATAAGTCAATTAATTTTTCATATGTGGCTCTTGCTTTTTGTTCTGCAGCTAAATCTTCTTGTAAGTTGGCAATTGGGTCTCCTTTACAAGCAAGTACCCCTGCATTAAATGGAAATCCTGCTGCTGCTTGTGGATATACATCTACACCATGGTCTGTGTAATATGCACTTAATCCCGCTTTTTCAATTTCTTCAATACTTGCACCTTTTGTTAATTGGTGTACGATGGTTCCAACCATTTCTAGGTGAGCCAATTCTTCTGTACCATGATGTTGTCAATCAAAAAAATTTATAGTTATTGGCTGTGAAATAGTATACAAAAAAGTTCAGCAAGTGAATTAAAGTACACTTAGTGAACTTCTATACTTATTTATTATTATTTTCTTTTAAATATCTTTGATACATTTCATCCATACTGGAAATATATTGCATATCCTGTTTTACTCTATATTTTTCATATTCTTTCTCTGCTTTTTCAACAGCTTGCTTATGTGAGACAGAACCTGCATTATCTAATACTTTCTTTCTTCTAAATTTTAA
>CALXZX010000048.1 GCA_944393375.1 uncultured Clostridia bacterium
GGTGCGCTCATCCCGAAGGATGGCCAGCTTGTGCTGGATCAGCGGGTGGTCAAAAATGTGTACCATTTCATCCATGTCATTCTTCCCTTTCTCATTTTTCATCGGTCATCGGCCGCTGCCTGCTGCCGGGCCAGCCGTTCCCGCTCGGCCTGGGAGAGCCGGTGGTAGACCGGCGCCAGCTCAGCGGCGGTGACCAGTCCGCCGGTCCGGGCCAGCTCCTCCGCCGCCCGGGCCACTCCCCAGGCGCTCTGCCAGCGCAGGTGGGGCGGGGCCAGACGCACGGGGAGCCCCCGCTTCGTGAGCTCATTATAACACAGTTCGGCCCCGTCTCCAACCAGTATTTGCGTTTTTTCCCGGGAGAGGAGCTCGGCCGCCAGCTCGTCAATGGAGATGGCCCGGTCGGGGCACAGCCGAAGCAGGCGTCCCCCCTCCGCCTGGAAGCGGGCGTTGTAGACCTGATGCCGCCGGGCGTCCATGACAGCGCAGAGGTCCCCCTCCAGGTGGGCCAGGGGCCAGGCCATGGCCTCCAGGGTGGACACCCCGGCGCAGGGCTTGTCCCCCGGCCAGGCCAGCCCCTTGGCGGTGGCCACGCCGATGCGGAGCCCTGTGAAGGACCCCGGCCCCGCCGCCACCGCCACCACGTCCATCTCCCCCAGGGTGAGGCCGCAGTTTTCCAGCAGGTCCCGGCACATGGGCAGCAGGGTCCGGCTGTGGGTGAGGCCGCTCCTCTGGTAGGACTGGGCAATCAGCGCCCCATCCTCGCTCACGGCCACGGAGGCGGCCACCGCTGAGGACTCCAAAGCCAATATTTTCACGCCTCTTTCCCCCTTGTCACAGTGATGATCCGCTGATTGTCCCGCTCCCCCCGGCGGATGTCCACCCGGAGGCAGTCCGCCTCCAGGGCCTCGGCCACGTTCTCGCTCCACTCCACCGCACACACACCGCCCCGGGCCAGGTAGTCCTCCCAGCCGATGTCGAAGAGCTCGTCGGCGGAGCCCAGGCGGTACATGTCAAAGTGGAACAGGGGCAGCCGCCCCCCCTCGTACTCGTTGACGATGGTAAAGGTGGGGCTGGTCACCCGGTCTGGTATGCCCAGGCCCCGGGCCAGACCCCGGACAAAGGCGGTCTTGCCCGCCCCCAGGTCCCCGGTGAAGGCCACCACCGCCCCCGGGCCCAGGTGCTCCGCCAGAGCCTGGCCCAGCTGCTCGGTCTCCTCTACGCTGCCAGAGCGGTGCTCCATGGTCGCCCCTCCTCTCTCCGTTCGTCCGATTCTGCCTGATTATAGCACATCTCCGGTCCGGTTGCAAAAATAGTTTACGCTGGGGGCAAAAGATGGTACAATAACCCCGGCAGCCGCACAGAGTGCGGCCGTGAAACGGCCGGCGATATGGTACCATACCCACCGCACGCCCGTCCATCTCTCAGAAAGGAGGATGCCCATGTCCTGGCTCCGGGACTCCCTGCGGGAGTTCTTCCGAAAAGGCGATCTGGTCCTGCTGTCCCTGTGCGTGGCGGCCTCGGCCTACGGCCTGGTCCTCATTTACAGCGCCACCCGCTATTTGGAGAGCAACCGGAACGTCATCGTCCAGAGCGTGGCCATCGTCCTGGGCATCCTGGTGTATATCGCCCTGTCCTCGGTGGACTTTGAGCTGCTGACCGAGAAGTCCTGGAAGCTGCTGCTGGCCTTCAACGTGGTGTTCAACCTGCTCACCCTCACCCCGCTGGGCCTGGAGCGCAACGGCAACCGGAGCTGGCTGGGCGTCGAGGGCTTTCCCGTCAACATCCAGCCCGCCGAGATCACCAAGCTCTCCTTCGTGCTTCTGCTGGCCTGGCAGTGTATCAAGCTCCGGGACCGGGGCATCAGCCGCCCGTCCTCGCTGTTCCAGCTGGCGGGGCACACGGTGCTCCTCTGCGGCATCATCACGGTGGCCTCCGGCGATTTCGGCATGGCCTTTACCTACCTCTTCATCTTTGTGATCATGGCCTGGAGCGCCGGGGTCCAGAAACGCTGGTTCCTGCTGGCCGCTGTCCTGGTGGTGGCCGCCATTCTTCTCATCTGGCCCCACGTCAGCGACGACTACCGCATGGCCCGCTTCACGGTGGTCGTCGACCACCTGACCGGCAACACCGAGACCCTCTATGAGCAGACCCAGGGGGTGGGCTACCAGCAGACCCGCAGCATTCTGGCCATCGGCAGCGGCGGGCTGTTCGGCATGGGCTACCTCCAGGGGGTCCAGACCCAGAGCTCCAGCACGGTCTCCCTCATCGCCCGGGAGACCGACAGCATCTTCGCCGTGTGCGGGGAGGAGCTGGGCCTGGTGGGCTGCACGCTGGTGCTCCTCCTCCTGGCCGCCATCATCCTGCGGTGCATCTGGGTCTCCCGCCGCGCCCGCAGCCCCCAGTCCGCCCTCATCGCCATGGGGTTTGCCGGCATGCTGCTGGTACAGACGGCGGTCAACGTGGGCATGTGCCTCTACCTCTTCCCCATCATCGGCCTGACGCTGCCCTTTTTCAGCTACGGCGGCTCCTCCATCGTCACCATGTTCGCCGCCATGGGCATCGTGTCCAGCATCAAGACCCGCTCCCTGCCCAGCTGGCTGCGGGACCGGAGCCGCATCTGACCTCCCTGTGTGAACCGCGCCCCGCTG